>JBCCJE010001140.1:0-1010 GCA_039027925.1 Bacteroidota bacterium | reverse complement strand
GCGCATTTGAATTGGGTACCTTAAAAAGCCTGGGTGATCGAGACGAAGTATTAACGCCGGGGGCGGGAGGTGCGCCCTACAATCCTTTTTTTACCTTCAAAAAAAATGCAAAAGATAACTACGGGGGGATCTATAAAGTAAGTTCGGAAGCACCCATTTCTATCGGAAAAAATGATGGCGATTTGTTTTGGATAGATGCAGATATACCCGGAACGAACACTTTCTCTGGAATACCGAAAGGCCAACTCAATGCTGAATTTCCCAAAGGATACCGAGGATTTTACCAAATGAAATATGAGTTGTCGCAGCAGCAGTACTGTGATTTTTTGAATACGCTTACTCCTGCGCAACAATTCCAAAGAGATTTTACCCAACAAAAAGAATACAAACGACCGATTAAGGATTATCGCAATTGGATTAAAAAAATCAACGATAATTACGCAACAGATCGCCCTCATCGGCCTTGTAATTTTATTTCTTGGAAAGATGGATTAGCTTACGCTGATTGGGCGGGAATCCGTCACATGACGGAGTTGGAATTTGAGAAAGCGTGTCGAGGCCCGAAAGCTGCCACTTATCGAGCGTACGTTTGGGGCGCAAATGAAATAGCCGACAAGTCAAATATGAAATATTGTACAACGATCAAAATGCCAAATGGCGATTTGGCTAAGGCCGAACTAGGGGCGGAAGTAACTGATGGAAATATTCACGCAAGTATGTTTTCCTATTTTAACCTAGATGATGTTTGTAAACCCGGAAGCCGATTCTACGATCCCGACTGTGTGGGATGTAGAGGATTCGAAGGTGGAGATGGAGGACGAGGCCCTCTACGAATGGGCATCTGCGGACGGACTTCTGACGGCAATCGAATCAAAGCGGGGGCTACTTACTACGGAGCGATGGACATGGGCGGCAATTTGCAAGAACCCGTAGTGACGGTAGGACACCCTTCGGGGCGAAGATTTCGTGGCTCACACGGCGATGGCATTTTATCATCCGATGGAGAAGCT
>JBCCJE010001139.1:0-1133 GCA_039027925.1 Bacteroidota bacterium | reverse complement strand
CTCCATAATTTGGCTTTAAGAACGCTTGTATTCCCACGTTCCCATCTCACAGAGTTCTCAAAGCGTGTGGTTAAGTAGTTACAAAAAATGAGTTTTTTAGAAGTAGTCACGAATAGCAAAAACCGAACAACTCGTGCTTGTGTTTATTTCTCCTTCCTTTGTTATTTTTAGAGCGATATATTTTTTTCTCTAAAAATACGGTATGATAATTTGAGTCTGTTCGCCTGCGCCTGAATCTGAAATGGTAATGGACAATCCCTCCAAGGTGGAAATTACATCCAAGGAAAAATCTCCAACCTGATAAGTACCGTCCTCCAGATTGCTTTCCCCGAACTGAGCACCAGACAACTGTCGGGAAATATTACTCAATAACTGCCGCTCCAATGATTCCTTGAAGGCATCAAGAGAGGATCGAGCATCTTCTGGATCTTCTGGCTCGTCTATCAAATTTTGCGATTGGGCAGAACTAAGCAACCAGTTATAATTAAAGGTATCCCCACCAAAGGCTGGATTTTTTGGTCGGTACACAAAATCTTGAGCACTCAAGCTATTCATCAAAAAAAAGCACGGAATAATAAATGCTAATCGGTAAATACTTTTTTTCATCTTTATTTCATTTTTTAAAAACTTAGGAATGAGAAATTAATAAATGTAGAATTTTGACGAGGGGATTTTTATCAAATCTCAGCATTTTGATTTTCGCATAACTCTTATTTTCCATCAATTTTTTCTCTAAAAAATTCCAGAACCCAACTGATCGCCTGATTCCATATCTTGTTTTACATTTTCATTTTGCATCAAGTATCGCTTAACGTAAGAAATGGAAATGTTAGCTTCCTGCTCCACAATGTCTCCCCGCGGCTGCAGAAAACGGTACAAGACTACATTGTCGTTCACCTGTATCGCTACCCTTGCGCCGATACCCCGTGAGGGCAATTCTTTGATGATGATGGAAAAATCCCTAGCTCCCATCGGAGGTGACCATCGGTTGTAAAATAGTTCGTAAAAATCTCTTCCGATTTTAGATCTAGTTTCGTCGAGGATCAGTCCATCTATTTCGATGGCATCGCTACTCACACTAGGCTTGGGTAGTGTTTGCTGCGCTACGACGGGAGGAGGGGGAGTTGGTTTTT
>JBCCJE010001138.1:0-1149 GCA_039027925.1 Bacteroidota bacterium | reverse complement strand
GTTTTTTACAGTAGAAATTAAGACTTCGTGGCTACCTTGTTTTTTTTGCCACTAAGGCTCTAAGACGCTAAGTTTTTTTATGGTAAAAATCAAGACTTCGTGGCTTGGTGACTTCGTGGCTACCTTGTTTTTTTAAAGCATGGGCATTTTCAATTTTCAATTTTCCATTCCTTCTGCTCATATCTCAAAGTTAACTGACTAATCATATCTGCGGTCATGGATACTAGGTCATAATTTTCTTCCCAGCCCCAATCCGTTCGGGCGGCCGAGTCATCAATCGTTGCTGTCCAAGAATCCGCTATGGCTTGCCGATAATCGGGCTGGTAAGTAATCTGGAAGTCGGGAAGATGTTGTCGGATAGCATTGAAGATGTCTTCGGGCGTAAAGCTCATGGCCGCTAAATTATAGCTGGTTCGGATTTTTATAGCTTGGGCGGGGGCTTCCATCAGGAGGCAGGTAGCTCGAATCGCATCTTCCATGTAGATCATGGGCAGCATCGTATCTTTTTTCAAAAAACATTCATAATCCAGTCCTTGGACAGCTTTGTGAAAAATATCCACGGCGTAGTCGGTCGTTCCGCCGCCGGGGAGGGATTGATAACTAATCACTCCGGGGTAACGCAACGAGCGCACATCCAAATCGTATTTTTCAAAATAGTACTGACACCAATTTTCACCAGCCGCTTTGCTGATGCCGTAGATCGTAGCGGGATCGAGTACCGTATGTTGAGGAGTGTCGAATCGGGGGGTGGCTTGGCCGAATACCGCAATCGAACTAGGAAAAAAAACTTTACGCAAAGCGTGTACTTTAGCTACTTCTAGTACGTTGAACAGCCCATTCATATTGATGTTCCAAGTTCTTCTAGGATTTTTTTCTCCCGCAGCCGATAGGATGGCGGCAAGGTGGTAGATTTGAGTGATCTGATGTTGTTGGACGATTTCCGAGAGTCGGTCGGCATCCAAAATGTCTAATAACTCAAAAGGACCCACTTGATTTTCCCTTGACTGAATGTCGGATGCAATGACGTTAGAATCACCGTGAATAGCTCGGAGGGTATCCGTTAAAACGGTTCCAATTTGACCATTGGCACCGATGACGAGAAGTTTTTCTTTTCCCATATTGTTTACAGTTCAAAATTTTGGTTAGGTG
>JBCCJE010001137.1:0-1215 GCA_039027925.1 Bacteroidota bacterium | reverse complement strand
TCTTTATGCAAGGCGAAAAACGTAGGCGATGCGGGGCATCCTGTGCTTGCTTGATGCCAGAGCATCAAAGGCTTTTCAACGCAGCAGAAAGGAAAAAGAACAAGTAGAAAATGTAAAGTTATTATTGAACCATTCCTTACTTCCCACATCTCTTCTCCTTCTCCCAAAATTAATCGTTTTTACAAAAAAAATAAAGCCATTCTGTTGCTACTCAGAACGGCTTTGAAAAAAAATCTCACTTAAAAAAATTATCGTCTGAACCGTTTGCTAGGAACGGGCTTATTAAAGTCAGGTCTTTCAAATTCGTAGATGAACGAAAATTCGTGCGAACCAAAAGTGTATTGGTAAATATCTCCCAGAGGGTAATCGTAGGAGTAGGCTATCCTTGCTTCTGGCATCAATTGGTAGCCCAGCGCAAAGGTGATTATATCAGTAGTACCGTAGGTGAAGGCAGTGAATACTTTTTCCTTCATCATACCTACTCGTACCGTCATCAATGCTTGCGTTGGGGTTGCTCCAATCTTGCGAAGGAGGATGGATGGCTCCACACTAAAGAATGATTGATCGGGGAGATAGCGGTAGCCAGCCGTAAAAATATACTGGCGAGACAGTTGGGAAAGTGTACTCAGGTTAGAACCAATCGTACTTAATCTCGATTGGATAACATTTGGTACGGAGAAACCTACGTACATTTTGTGATTGTAGAAGTAAGCCCCCAAGTTGGCATCAAAGGTATTTAGTCCATCCATGGCATCGAAGACTACGATGTCATCCTGATCTTCGATGCCGCTGGCTGCGCTACTGTCCAGAAAAAAACGCTGGTAGTGAGCCGACATACCCAAGGCGAGTTTGTAACTGCCCATTTTGATTCGATAGGCATAGGCAAAGTTACCACCGAACCTTCTCAACGATGCTAGCTCTTCGGAGAAAACCGTCACTCCCAAACCAATATTTTCGAGGGGAGCTTGATAGCTAAATAATCCAGTTCTAGGCGAATTGGGCAGTCCTGTCCATTGGTACCGCCCGTGTAAAAAAATCGTGTGAAAATTGTTTGCCCCCGTGGCAGCCGGATTAATGAGAAAGTGATTCAAGTGATACTGGGAAAAAGCAGTTTCCTGCTGCGCATTTATTTTTCCCAAAAAGAAAATACAAGTAAGGAGGAGTATATATTTTTTCATATTCTTTTTTTAAAAAATAGTATTGATGGAGTATGGC
>JBCCJE010001136.1:0-1220 GCA_039027925.1 Bacteroidota bacterium | reverse complement strand
TATTTTTTCTTTATGCAAGGCGAAAAACGTAGGCGATGCGGGGCATCCTGTGCTTGCTTGATGCCAGAGCATCAAAGGCTTTTCAACGCAGCAGAAAGGAAAAAGAACAAGTAGAAAATGTAAATTTATTAGTGAACTATTCCTTAAACAATAACCCCCACTCGCAAAGGTATTTATGAGTGAAAAAAAACAAACCATGAGTTTTCACATCTACGGTCAAAAAGAGAAAAACGACTTACCCACTTACGATAGCAACAAGCGAAAAGATGATCCTAAGCTGTACCAACCTTCTCAGGGATTGAAGGATGCTGTGAACGTTGCGCTAGCGTTGGGGCAACCCTTGCTTCTGACGGGCGAACCCGGAACGGGCAAAACCCAACTGGCTCGACACGTGGCTTGGTATTTTGATTTGGGAAAACCGCTAGTCTTTAATGCACAGACTACCAGTACGGCTTCCGATTTATTCTATCGGTACGATGCTTTGGGACATTTTCATTTTTCCCAAAATGATAAAAATCCAGAAGGATTATCTAAAGAGCAGGTGGAGCAAAAATTCATCCGCTACGAAGCCCTCGGCAAAGCCATCAAAACCAAAGAGCGAAAAGTAGTCCTCATTGATGAGATAGATAAAGCACCAAGGGATTTGCCTAACGATGTTTTGGCAGCCATCGAGGCGCTGGAATTTACCGTACCCCAAATCGGGAAAACCTACAAAACGGAAGATGACAAACGCCCCGTTATCATTATGACTAGCAACTCGGAGAAAAATCTCCCTGATGCTTTTTTGAGGAGGGTGGTCTATTATCACATTGATTTTCCAAATGCAAGTACGTTGTTACAGATTTTGGAAAATAAAACGGAGGGCTTTTCCACGGATCATCTTCATAGTATCATCAAGCATTTTGAGGGGATCAGAAAACACCGCACCATCAAGTTGAAAAAAAATCCTGCCACCGCAGAACTGATCTTTTGGGCCATGCTACTAAAGAAAATGGGATTCGATCCGTCCAAGTTGGAGGATTACAAATCCATGTCGGAAAGTGAAAAAGAGCAGCTATTCACCAGCTATTCGGTATTGGCTAAAACCAAAGAGGATTTGTCTGCGCTACGGGATATTTTATTTGGGAAGAGAAGGAGGTGAGGAGTGAATGAGGAATTATGAATGAAGAATTAAGAATTATGAATTATGAATGAAGAATTAAGAATTATGAATTATGAAT
>JBCCJE010001135.1:0-1234 GCA_039027925.1 Bacteroidota bacterium | reverse complement strand
GGAGTTTTTAACAGGTCCATTTTGCGTAGCGTGTGCCGCTCTTCGGTGAGATTGAACGGCGTAGGCATTCAATGCTTCCGCAGAAAAACCCTCCTGACTCGCAATCAAATCGGCAGAAACCCCCATGATCGTATAGCCCGTTTTTTCGACTACTTCGGGATCAGAAAACCACATACCTTTATCCGCAAACATGGGTACGTGGGAGAGCATTTCGATGCCTCCCGCTACTACCATTTCCGAGAGTCCAGCTTTAATTTTGGCATAACCTAAACTGATAGCCGTCATTCCCGACGAGCAAAAAGTATTGACGGTCATACCCTCTATGTGATCTCCCCAACCGTGATACAAAGTTGAAATCTTAGCAATATCAGTACCTTGTCCACCTACTTGACCGACACAACCTAGAATAACGGCATCAATATTTTTATCATTCAGATTATTTCTTTTTTCTAAAGCGCCGTAAAGTTGAGATAGGAGTGCTACGGGTTTTATATTTCTTAAAGCCCCTTTGGTAGCATCGCCTTTGCCTCTAGGGCTTCTGATGGCATCGAAAATGTAAACACTCATTTTAAATAAAAATTGAAAACCTACCTTTGCCGGCAGGTGGAAAATTGAAAATTAATACGGAAGGAAAAAATCATCACAACAATAAACAATCAGCGTTAAAATCCTTCTCCTTTTTTAAATCTTTATTTTTTCCTAACGCTGATTTTTTATGATCTTCCCAATCGAAAACTAACACGTCGTAAGAGCAACCACAAAGATCATCATCAATTTTAAGATATGCTTTTTTATTATCCTACTCTTTTGCGGTTTATTATTATTTTTTCAGCAAACGTTTTTCTATTAAGTGATAATTAGATAAATTACCCGAATTTCTAATAACAGCCTGAACTATAAAAAGTCAATGAATAAGAAAGTAGAAATTTTAAACGAAAAAAAAGAAGCAGCCAACCTCGGCGGAGGTCAAGTAAGAATTGACAAGCAGCACGCCAAGGGAAAATTAACTGCCAGAGAACGGATTCATTTTTTAATGGATGAAGGTTCTTTTGAAGAAGTCGGGATGCTAGTCACGCATCGGACAACTGATTTTGGTATGGAAAAACAACAGTTTTACGGAGATGGAGTTGTCACGGGTTACGGCACTATTGACGGAAGATTAGTTTACGTTTTTGCCCAAGATTTCACAGTCTTTGGTGGTGCACTCTCGGAGACTCACGCCGAAAAAATTTGT
>JBCCJE010001134.1:0-1251 GCA_039027925.1 Bacteroidota bacterium | reverse complement strand
CAATACATATACAAATAAGATAAAACTCGGTCTTAAAAAATATTTTCTCATTAAAGAATAGTGTCCCCCTTTAAAGTCGAAGAGTTACTGAAGAAAAATAAAAGCTAAGAAAATCAAAACCGTAGCTACAAAACCAACCATGAAAATATTGTAGGAATTTGTCAGGTAGCGATATTTCTTATCCAACACTTTTCCCAAAAAATATAGATCACGTACCATATTTCCGTACATCAATTCGCCCTCACGCATCATAGCGTCCATAGCTTCTTCGTATTCTTCTAGTTGGAGATTGACAAAATTTCCAAAGAAAATAATATTTTTCTTTAAATCCTTTTTGGGTGTTTTGGTATCATTAAGTTGGGTCACTTTAGGACGCACAGCAAGGATGGCAAAAACCAAGGAAGTCAATCCCGTAATCAAAAAAGTAACTACCGGCAATAAGATCTGAGGTGCTAAAGTAGTGATGTCTTGATAGGTCAATACAGAGATTAATAATGAAATTACAATGGCGTTCACACTAATCATAATGTTCGCTTTGTTATCCGCAATCATACTCAAATGAATGTGGCTTCGATAACTGGATCGAAAAAAAGTTTGGATAGCACTACGAGGAATTTTCTTTTCTACATTTTGGTACAGGCGCAATTGGTTCTCCTCATCGTCCTCTAGCTTTTGGAGTGTCTTAGCCCGACCTTTCTCGCTAATTTGTTTTTGCGTTAAGATGTTTTGCGCTAGCTGTGGTTCGAAAGTAACTTTGCCCTGCGGAGTAAAAAACTTGGCTTCTAGCAGTTGGCTGAGTTGCAATTGTTCCCAGGCAATAGTTTCAACCTTTTCCCCCAGCACTAACTCTTCCTCTACTCGCTTTAGTGGATTTTTATCAAAAAAATCAATCGTGAAGTCATGCGCCGTGATGGCATCCGAAAGCAATTCATCAGTTTGACTCATAGGAGTACCACCTGTGCGAGCGTTCAAAATGGCATTCAAGACCCGATTACTTTTTACTTCGGGATAGTTTTGACTCTTTAAGAAAGTCCTCGCCTTGGTGACACTTGAGTTATGAGGATTTTTGAAATCATCTAGGTAGCCTATCCCTTGTAACCACGCCGCTATTTTTGCTATTTCGATGACTTCAGTTGAAACGTCTTTACCTATCATTTCTATCAGGTCAACGATGGCAGCAGCCCTTTGATAGTTGTGGAATAACAATTTATTTGCATTTCCCGCATTGAAGGATCGGAGTACATATTCTTG
>JBCCJE010001133.1:0-1273 GCA_039027925.1 Bacteroidota bacterium | reverse complement strand
TTTTTATTACAAAACGTAACTGCTTAGCACCATGCTTTGAGAACTTCGTGGGATAGCAAAAAAGTAAAGCAAAAGTTCATAAAGCCAACAAACGCTCCATAATTTGGATTTAAGAACACTTACATTCCCGCTTTCTCAGCCCACGAGGTTCTCAAAGCATGGTGCTAAGTAGTTACTACAAAACTTAAAATACTATGATTCGATCAGTTATTAAATTAGGCGTTCTACTCGTCATCGGAATTGTTGCCTACAATTATTTTTTTGGTACTCCCGAAGAAAAAGAAAAGGCGAAAGCCACCATTCAAAAAACTAAGGAAGCAGGAAAAATATTCGGTGGTGCGCTACTGGATTTGGGCAGAGATGGTATTGCGCTGCTGAAGGAAGAACGACAAAAATTCAAAGAAGGTAAGTACGACGGTGCTGTAGAAAAGGTAAGCGGATTGATCTCCGATATCAAAGAAAAACTGGAAGACACGGGTGGAGCGATGATGGATCAAGTAGATGATTTGGAAAGACAAAAAGATGCCATCAGCAAACAACTGGACGAAGCGAAAGAAGGCGGTAAAGAAATGTCAAAAGAAACCAAAGAAGCCTTGGAGAAAGATTTTGAAAATTTGACAAAAAAAGCGGAGGAGGTACTCAAAGACTTGCAACAATAAATTGTAATGCAGTAGCTCGGTAGGCAGCATTCGCTAAGGCGCAAAACGCTACCAAATTCCTGCCTACCGAGTCTCTAGTCAGCAACGGATAATGCTGCTCTTTTGCAAATTGATATTTCGGAAAGATCATCTAACAATATATTTCCTTTGTAGGAAATATACACCCCATCCGCAAAGTGCGCTTCGAATACCAGATAATTGATGGTGTTTTTTGGGTAAAACTCAAACTCGTATTTTCTCCAATCCTGATGCTTCACAAATTTTGTTTCCGCCAACAACTGGGCACGATCACACTTTTCTCCCGATCCCCAAATTCTCAATTTTAAGGGTAAATTATACCCGGCGTATTTTCGAGTGTGCGCCAACCACAGACTGAAAGTGTAACAATTACCGTACTTCATAGGGCTACTCAGCCGTTGTTCGATACTTTCCCAAGTGCCATTTTCTCTCGTGATTAGTCCTAGATAAGTTTCTCCTTCGTAGGCTTCCTTAGTCACGCCCCACGGGCCGGGCATGATGTCGGGGGTCGTGCCTTCTTTACAAGCGTGCCAACCCGTGGGCATTGTCGCATCGTCGGCTGGCCCCTCAAATGAGGAATTGTCTAAATAAATTTG
>JBCCJE010001132.1:0-1275 GCA_039027925.1 Bacteroidota bacterium | reverse complement strand
GACATTTTATCAACTACAAAATCTTATATAATCGGAAGAAATGTAATTATTGAGTTGTTTGCTTTGGGGTTTCTGCTTAAAAGCTACGCTTAGTCTAAGAAGAATATGTGTGGGGTTCAATAAATTATAAAGTATTAAATCATTGAAACAAACATAGTCATTTTTATTAGAAAACCTCCCATGAGAAGGGAATTTCTTTTGAAGTAGGTGCTCGAATTTTTTGCGTCGTACGACTGCTTTCTCTCCATTTGCTATTTTTTTACAAAACCCGATACAGCACTTCTCCTATCAATTGTATCATCTCTCCGAACTCATTACTAATTATCAAAATCACAAAGAATTATGAAGATCAAAATCCCCTCGTATTTTTTCGTAGCCATTTTTATCCTGTTTGTACAATCCTGTAAAAAAGATAGTGATCCGCTAGACGCCATGCCTACCACTTTTACCAAAAAAGTTTTGATTGAAGAATTTACCGCAGAGTGGTGCGCTGCTTGCGCAAGTGCTTTCCCCCGCATTCAGACTGTTATGGAGGAAAATCCAAATACCGTTTTTGCGGCGACTATCCATTCCAACGATCCTTTTAGCAACAGTCAAACCCAAAAAATCAAGTCCACATTTTCTATCACTAGCTTTCCCTCTGCGTTGGTGGATCGCTTTGCCTTCGGTGGGAGTACACCCCGAACTTCACTCACTACTTCCAATCTGCGAAACCGCTCCACGGAGCGACTCGGCGAACCGACCGACGTAGGTTTGAAAATCGAAACCGACATACTCAAAGATGGAACGGCAACGGTGACCGTGAACGCGGGGCATAACAGTACAATTACAAATGAACTAAGATTGACAGTTTACCTGCTCGAAGACAATGTACCTCAGGTAGATCAGGCGGGAACTTCTGATCCCAATTATAAACATCACCACGTGTTGAGAAAAATATTGACGGAAGAAAAAGGAACGCCCCTCGTGGTGGGTACGAACGAGAGAGATTTTTACATCACCAGTTTTGACGAGATTGATATTTCGGGATACGATCAAGACAATCTGGAAGTGATTGCATTTATTCACCATTTTGACGAGAGTGGTATTTCCGATCACGAAATCCTAAATGTACAGTACGCCAAACTCGGCGAAGATCAAGACTGGGATTAAGAAATATTGTAACTACTTAGCCACACGCTTTGAGAACTCCGTGAGATGGGAAAGTGGGAATGCAAGCGTTCTTAAAGCCAAATTATGGAGCTTTCGTTGGCTTTAAGAACTTTTGCTTTACTT
>JBCCJE010001131.1:0-1278 GCA_039027925.1 Bacteroidota bacterium | reverse complement strand
TTGTATAACTGGCTAATCTTATTTTTTTGTTTCGGTAGATTTTAAGTCCTTCCCTCTTAAATTCTGCACGGACTATTGTATCAGATATTGAGTTGAGTGAAAAAGATGACGGTACGGGCACCATTACAATTGGTCCAAAAAATCCTTTTAACTTCTGGGGTAATGGAATGAGTTGGTGGCCAGGAATGAAAACCTCACCTCAGCTAGAATTGATAAAAAATGCTAGATATGTTTACAATCAAATAATCGAAATTCAAAACAAAAGCCACTCACAGTAACCTGCGAGTGGCTTTTTTCCATTTATAATTTAATCAAAAAAAAATTACTCTTCTACTAGCTGCCAAGTTCGCACCCAATCCACTTTCATGGTATTGATAGATTCATCCAATAAGTCCTCCTTCGCCGCAATACCACCTGACCAGTTTTCATCAATCGTCCACAAATCCCAAATCAGATTCAATTCACGGGTGAAGTCTCTTTCCGAAACCACACTACCCGCAGGTTCGCCGTCCAAGTAGAATTGGATGTTAGTAGCGTCTTTCCACCATACGCCAACGGTATGGTATGCTTCATTCCACGGAATCCCCCGGAGTGGATTAGCTTCCGAAAGCGTTCGATTATCGAAGTTACCGTGCTTCCTTTTGGTATCTCCATCTACTACGTGGAAATATTGGGAGTTCATTTGCCAAGGAAATTTGGGTTGGCAGTTGCAAGAAGGCTTTGAATTATTTTCGATGACATCTATTTCGTTTCGGTTGTTGATGTCTCCGTTGTTGAGCCAAAAAGTATTGTACGCTGAGATGTGCGCCGTCTTGATTCGACTCTCGGTGTACATCGGATAATTAATTTGCGTTTTGGACATCACTCGTGAGGTTTCGAACCATCGTTGTTGCCCTTCGTCCAGGGTAGCTTTTATCCAGAGATTTCCATCTTCCACGCCCGAGTTTTCACTTCTCATTTGTACGGGTACGCCGTAGTTCCATAGTGTCTTGAACCATTTGTTGGTATCCCAAGCATCAAAGTCGTCGGTCAAGGCTTCTACTTTTTCCCACTTCATACCTTCGGGCGTAGTATCGTCTATGGAGACAAAGGAAGGAAAATTAGGATCAATGTTCGTGAAGTCAGGCACCTCTGGTTCGGGTTCTGGATCGGGAGTCGGCTCGGAATCTTTGTCGCAAGCAGTAGCCAATAATATCAGAGGAATGATAAGGAGTAAGATTTTTTTAAAGTCCATCGTAAGCGATTTTTTGTGATTTGAATAATAAAGTTAAAATCAAC
>JBCCJE010001130.1:0-1286 GCA_039027925.1 Bacteroidota bacterium | reverse complement strand
TCCTGCTTGAAAAGTCCGTAGTCCAAGACTTCATCGAAATGCTTTTTTTCCATAACTTCAAAAAATTAGTATTGGTAAATATCACGGGTGTCACCCATCGGCAACGGCTACTTTTTCATCTTCTGCTTTTTCGTCTATTTTTCTCAAAACAAACTTTACCATTGCCATCACAAACCACATTTCTAATCCAATTTGCCTGACGCGCTCATCGTAGATTTCTTTTTCCATCAAAGTATCATCGGCTTTTTTTGGATCATCGAAGGCAAGGACGAATCGCTGTTCTGCCCCTAGCACGGTAGGACATTTTTCGTCGGCATCCGAGCAGACTAAGATTGCGGCGAATTGCTCGTTTGGATTTTCTTCGTGATCGTATTTTTTCGAAAACATTTTTAGAGGAGTGTGAGAAAAACCGTAGGTAGCGAAGTAAGTGGGATTCTCCTCCTCTTGTGAGGTGACAATCTCAAAGCCAGCTCTCTTTAGTGCGGCTACCGACCGCCGATCAAAGGCAGTAGCTTCCGTCCCTCCCGAAAAAGTTTTGATATTTTGAATGCCGTAGTGAGCGGCGGCAGTAGCTAACCACAATTGCGCCATATGACTTCGGCGAGCATTGTGGGTACAAATCACCACCAAGCTACAAGGCTCTTCGTCCAATTGTTTTTCACAAATATATTTGCTCAGTTGGTTCAGTTGAGTTCTCCTTTCCGTAGTAATACTCTGAAAGTCTTTTTCAAAATCTTTGCAGTACTGAGCGAGTGGGACGAATAATGTTGGTTTGGGCATAGTTTATAATTTTACAATTTGATGCCTGCCCCGAGACTTCGGGGGTTTGAGACTTGTGCCGAATCTTCGCTGACTCGCAAGTCTTTCGGAACGCTGCAAAAGTAGGAAAAGGTTTTATGGATTTTTAACAATACAAATTAATTTTGTGGAGATTTCATTCGGTAGTTATCCGTATCTTTTGTTAAATTCCCATCGTAAAATATCAGATGTACGATGTCGGATATTGTTTTTTTCAAAAAAATAAAAATCACCCAACTATGAGTTTAATGCGTTTTTTCATCGAAGAATTTGTAGAAGTTATTGAATGGCGCGAACAAGACCGAGATACTATCCTCTGGAAATTTCCCGATAGAGATGCCAATATAAAATACGGTGCCAGCCTGACGGTTAGAGAATCGCAGTACGCCATGCTCCTGAACGAAGGAGCACTCGCCGATGAATTTGATCCCGGCATGTACGAATTATTGACGGAAAATATGCCGTTGCTGACCAGCTTGAAAAATTGG
>JBCCJE010001129.1:0-1307 GCA_039027925.1 Bacteroidota bacterium | reverse complement strand
TTATCATATCAAACGCAACGAAAACGCAAAAACAATAGTAGCATTCGTTCGGGAAAAGGGGGGTATTGATTACGCCCAACGGGTCATGCAAACTTATCAAAAAGAGGCCCTAGATATTTTAAAATCATTAACCACTTCAGAAGCTAGAACCTCGATGGAAGAATTAATAGAATACGTTATTGAACGAAGGAGATGATGTTTTGATAGATTCCGAACATTTCATAATTTTCAATTTCAATCTCCGTATTTGTTTTAAAATATGATAAAAACACTTAGCACAATAAAAGAACCAATAGCCGAGGAGTTGAAGGTTTTTGAAAGTAAATTTCGCAATGCCATGCGGAGTCCTACTCCCTTGTTAGAGAAAATAAACAATTATATTTTCGAGCGAAAAGGCAAGCAAATGCGTCCGATGTTTGTACTACTTTGTGCGCAGTTGTGTGGAAAGGTAACCGAGGGAACTTACCACGTAGCCACCTTTGTGGAAATGCTGCATACGGCTACGCTCATCCACGACGACGTAGTGGACGACGCTAACGAACGCAGGGGATCTGCTTCGATTAACGCCCTTTGGAAAAATAGAGTAGCCGTCACCGTTGGGGATTATTGGATTGCACAGAGCTTGAATATTGCATTAAAAAATAATCAAATAGAATTATTAGAGATCGTTTCTTTTGCTGTCAAAGAACTCATTGAGGGAGAATTGTTGCAAAGTGAAAAAGCAAGAAAACTCGACATCCAAGAGGATTTATATTTTGAAATCATTCGGCAAAAAACGGCTTCCCTCATTGCGGCTGCCTGTGCCGCTGGTGCCGCTTCGACTACTCAGGATAAAGCCATGATTCAAAGTATGAAAATGTTTGGCGAGAAAATCGGAATTGCTTTCCAAATTCGGGATGACCTCTTTGACTTTGGTACTGATGATGTGGGCAAACCGCTAGGCATTGATATCAAGGAAAAGAAAATGACCCTTCCGCTGATCTTCGCTCTCAAACAGGCTTCCCGCTCTACCAAAAAAAGAATAATCAATATTATCAAACGCCACAACGAAAATTCTGATAAGGTGAAAGAAGTCATTGATTTTGTCAGAGCGAGCGGTGGACTAAAATACGCCCAAACGGCAATGCTTCAGTACAGAGCTGATGCTTTTAAAATTTTACATACATTTCCCCCTTCTCCCACCCGTGAATCTTTAGAGGACTTGGTTACCTTTGTCACCGAACGAAAGAAGTAAAGAAAATTTAGCCCCACTCTTAGATTAGGAATAAGGCATTCTTATCTTTGTCGCTACAAAAATCAAATCAACC
>JBCCJE010001128.1:0-1356 GCA_039027925.1 Bacteroidota bacterium | reverse complement strand
ATTTGGAAGGGTCCGCCATGTCCGCGACAAGGCACGCCAAAAACACTCGTAAAGCGCATCTGACCGGATCAATGTCCCATCAAGATCCACCACGAGGACGGCATCAATTGCCCTTTTCCATATTTCGTAGTGTCCACCCTCGGTAGCGAAAACAGTAGCTCCCTTAGATTTCAAAAAATCAACTTCTGCGCTCGTCAATGCGCCTACGTTTTTATCATCCTTAGCGTAGTAATAAATCATTTTGGATAAATCTTTATCTGCCAACACCTGCGTGAATCGAGGTACGCCCATCACCCCTTTTAGTAATTGTTTTACTCGGTACATTCTAAAATATCTTTCGCCCCGATGTGGATTAGGAGCCTTAGTAGTATCGGGCGGAATAAAGGTAATACCATCATCCTCAAACTGAGAGTTGTATCCTTTTAGGAAATATTCGTTTCTAGCTTCGTTGTGATCTAATCTGCCAGCGGTAATCAGATAGCCATCTGCTGCCAGCGGTCGAGTCATCATACAGTAGGGAATAGCAAATGCTCCAAAGGAATGTCCAATCACGATCACCGTTTTACCACGATCCTTAAAGTATTTGAATGCACGGTACAAAATCTCAGAATTATTATCTGCTTCCTTTTCCGCCATAGCTCTAGTGAAGTTCTTTTTAAAGTTAAAAATCTCCTTATTGTAAGTGCCCACCTGATGTACGTTTGCTCGGTAGTAGTGAAAATATCTAGGTAGATAAGCCCACTGCGATTTGCCGTTGTATTCAAAATCAAGATGTACCTTTGGCCCTCCCTCGTTAATCAACAAAACAGTATCACTCGAAAAATCCCCTTCCCCTATCCAAAGCTGTGTAGTGTCTGCTGGAAAAATTGTTGGAGCGTAAGGCTCATCTTCATCGTACGTAAATGGTTTGTTTTTAGAAAAATTAAAAATTGATGCTCCCAAAAAACTGATTAGGCAAAAGGTGATAATCGCTTTCATTTTATAACATTTTTAGTATTCAGTCATCCGACTGAAAAGGTTAAATAATCAATTCATAACAATAGTATTACAAGGCTACCAGATGACCAGTAGCGAGTAGAAACGCAATAAATTTTTGTGGTTAAACCTAGAAGGATTGAAAAAATCGGAACCAAACCGAAGCCTTATCTTTTTGATTACTTTGTCCTTCTATGCGGTAAGTAGGTAGATAAATATAAGCTTCACTTTTGACAAGGCTATTTTTTCGATAGACAAGGCAAAAAATCTTTGCATAGCCGAGCTACGGAAATATTTTTTAACGCCGTATATCGGAAAAAGAGTCCGTCAGTAAAGTGTCGATTATATTTGTTTAAGTACCAAGTCTATTTTACTTTATAT
>JBCCJE010001127.1:0-1383 GCA_039027925.1 Bacteroidota bacterium | reverse complement strand
TGACAAAAACTATTTTTTATACTTTTTGAAAACTGATTTTTTCCTAAAACAAATGTACATGTACAGGACAGGCGCAGCCATACCCAATGTATCGGACAAGGATTTAAGTGATATTTTGATTTACCTTCCCAAGCAAAAAGAGATAGCCGCAATTAGTAAAAAAGTGAAAACAGCCGTCGAACTGAGAGAGCAATCAAAAAAAATGATAGATGAGATTGAATTAGAAATGATATAATTAAAAATTAAAAACCAAATCATCATGAAAATCAAAATAGTTAGCATCCCCGTAAGAGATCAGCAAAAAGCACTAGACTTTTACACAATGGTACTAGGATTTGTAAAAAAGGTAGATATTCCCTTAGGAGGAGAAAATAGATGGCTGACCGTAGTCTCTCGGTATGACCAAGATGGTCCAGAATTATTGCTCGAACCTGCCCCGAATCACTTCGAACCCTCCAAAGTGTATCAAGAAGCCTTATTCAAGGCAGGCATACCTTGGACACAATTTTATGTTGAAAATCTGCAAGAAGAGTTTGAAAGGTTAACCCAATTAGGAGTTAAATTTAGCATGGAACCCAAAGATATGGGTACTGTAATCGCCGCTGTGTTTGATGATACGTGTGGAAATAATATTCAGTTGATTGAGGAGAAATGAGTGTGCTGAACTACTGTATCTTCCAACCGTAATGAACATAATAATGATAAACCTTCGGATTGCTCAAGGTACTTACTTCAATTTCATCGGCGTTGGCTAAAATGTCTTTTCCAAAAATAGTATTAGAAAAAAATTTCTTGGGGGTGAGGTATTCCGTTTTCACATCGAATGCCTCTAGGGTGTAAAGTTGTTGCGCCATCATGGGTAGATTCAATCGTTCTTCCTGCCGACCACCAATGTACCAACCCCACTCATTAAAACTTGGAACGTTATCGTGATAAGGTAAGACTTGCAGCCCCGCCGCCGTCATCGTTTTTCCAATACACAAATAGGCATGATTAGCGTGAATGGGACTACTAGCTTGAATAGCCGTAAAGCCACCCTGCTTGAGTAGAAGCTGGATACGTGAAAAGAAATATTTAGAATATAATTTTCCCAAAGATTCATTTCTGGGATCGGGAAAGTCAATAAAAATAAGATCAAATTTTTGCCCCGAATCAACTACCTGCTCCACAAAAGTATAAGCGTCTTCGTGTAAAATTTTCACACTATCCAATAAGTATAACAATTCATTTCCATTTTCGTCTTTTTGTTGGAGAGGCATCCAGATGGGTTCTGAAATTTCGGGCTGGGGTAGGGCAGGAGGCACAATTTCTACGGAAGTATTCAATAGCGAGGAGTCATTAATTTCTAGCAAGGTTGGATGTTGAGTAGCTAAATTCACGACG
>JBCCJE010001126.1:0-1391 GCA_039027925.1 Bacteroidota bacterium | reverse complement strand
TCGGTCATGAGGAGTGGTCGGAAGGTGTCCACCATTACTGCTAGTTCTCCCGTTTCTTTTTTTCCAATACTTTTTTCTACTGTTCCGGGATGAGGTCCGTGGGGAATGCCGCCCGGATGAAGGGTGATTTGTCCCTTCTCGACGTGCTTGCGGCTCATAAAATCTCCCGCTACGTAGTATAAAACTTCATCACTATCAATATTACTATGATTGTACGGCGCAGGAATGGACAGCGGATGATAATCGTACATCCGAGGACAAAACGAACATATCACAAAACCAGCCGCAGCAAAGGTTTGATGGATGGGAGGGGGCATATGCAACCGTCCCGTGATGGGTTCAAAATTATGAATGGAAAATGCGTAGGGATACACGTAGCCATCCCAGCCCACCACATCGAAAGGATGATTTAAGTAATGGTAGGGATAAATGTTATCCTGTTTTTTGATGTACATCAGAAAGTCTCCCTTTTCGTCGTGGGTCTCCAAGGTATGTGGTTTGCGGATGTCTCTTTCGCAGTAGGGAGAATGCTCCATCAACTGCCCAAACTTATTTCGGTAGCGACGAGGGGTGGTAATCGGACTTTTGGATTCTACGATGAAAAGCCGGTTCTCCTCGGTATTAAAATGGAGTTGGTAGATCGTCCCTCTGGGCACTACCAGATAATCGCCGTAGCCAAAATCCAAATTTCCGTACATCGTCTTTAGCACTCCCGATCCTTCGTGGATGAAAATCACTTCGTCGGCATCGGCATTTTTAAAATAATAATCCGAAGTACTTTTGCGAGGAGCAGCTAGTACAATTTTACAATCATTATTTACTAGTACTGGTTTTCGGCTTTTGAGGTAATCGTCCTCTGGTGTTACTCCAAATCCTCGAAGACTCCGATGCTTGAGTTGTTTGTCGTGAATCAATTTTGGAGCAACGGAGTACGGATCGCCGACTTGAACAATTTGAGTGGGAGGGTTACAATGGTAAAGTAGTGACGACAGATCATCAAATCCTACAGTAGAAAATAACTGTTCGCTGTAGAGTTCACCGTTGGGTTTACGGAATTGAATATGTCTTTTTTGTGGAATTCTTCCTAAGGTATAGTAATGCATAATCTGATGATTTTAAGTTTTTAAATAGAAGATAGTTGCTGTGGCAATTGTTTTTTCAAAAATAAAAAAAAACTCATTGCGAAATGTTCACGATGGGTTTTTCTATGCTTAAATGACAAAATGCTTTACGATACTTCCGAGCAAAGCACCATCTTTTAAACTATTCCTATTTTACGATACAAAGGACTTTCCATCGTTAAGCTGAGGCGGCGTTTGCTGCTGCCGATTCCTTTGCTTAATTTTAAGGCAGGGCGCAGTTGCGATTTGACACCAGAAATCTGTAAAAAG
>JBCCJE010001125.1:0-1395 GCA_039027925.1 Bacteroidota bacterium | reverse complement strand
TAGCACTTTAATAACTCGTTTTTCAACTTCAAAAAGATAGATTTCGCCTGATTTTTAGCTGAAAATTTTAAATTTTCCCTAAAAAAATACCTCCAGATACCCTATAAATAAAGGAAAACGGGAAAAGTCAAAAACTTTGTACAACCCTAATTCATAATTCATAATTCATAATTCATAATTCTAAATCTCCCCCTTTTGGAATGATTTATGAACTACTACACATTAGTTTTTTTCGTCATTTCAAAAGCCTAAATTATGTTGACTGCCGAGATGTTTTGGAATTGGTTTGTAGAAAATAAAAAAAGATATTACGAGGTAGAAGAAATTTTTGATCAAGCACTTTATCTCGAACTCCAGCACAAACTCCGAGAGTATCATCCTCATCTTTCTTTCCAAATTGGAGGAACGCTAGATAATCCCGTTCGCACCTTGACGATAACGGCCAATGGTAAAATTGAGAACTTTAGCAAGGTGGAAGAATTGGTCTGCCAAGCTCCTTTTTTCAAAAAATGGCAAGTCAAAGCATTCAAACCGGCGGATGGTTTTGACATCAAAGTCAATGTAGCTGGCATTATTTTTAATCCCAAAAATTTGCGATTCATTCCTTTGGAGTTGGTGCATTATCCTGACTTGAGTGCCATCCGAATTTATATGCCGGGGTACGAAGAAGAAAAAAAAGACTTGTATAAAATCGGAATGAATGCCCTACTGGAAGCCTGCTTAGGAGAGAAAAAAGCGGCAACCGAGATCAACTACGTGGACATCAAATCTTACCCCGAAACGCCCGAAGAATATGAGATGACGGAGGCTTTCGTCCACATTGAAAAATACATCGAATACCGAAATCAACAAATTAAATACAATTAACAGAGGAAGTTAAACAACAGCGTTTTTTCAAAAAAACAAATCGAACTACTTGGTGTTAGCATCAAGTAGTTTTTTTTGTTTTCTCAAAAAAATGTTACGCCTTTGCGTTCCAAAAAATCTGTAACTTCAGCGAAGCTGAATCACTTTTATTTCAAATTAGTCGTCATGGAAAAAGTATTTGACCTACAAGACCTCGAAGCGTTCGAAAGATTTTACCGAGTAAATTTTGTTACCAAACTTTGCGGTATTCGCAATGCCAACCTCATCGGCACCGTAGATGAAAATGGCATCTCGAATCTAGGTATCTTTAACTCCGTATCCCACATCAGCGCCCGACCACCCATGATGGGATTCTTCCAAAGACCGCTTACTGTTCCTCGCCAAACCTACGAGAATATCAAGCGAACGGGCTACTACACCATCAACCAAGTGCGTACTGATTTTATCAAGAAAGCCCACTACACTTCCGCTAAATTTGAAAAAGGAGCATCGGAATTTCGGGCTTGCGAGTTGACGGAACAATATCTG
>JBCCJE010001124.1:0-1485 GCA_039027925.1 Bacteroidota bacterium | reverse complement strand
GTCTAAAATTTTAAGGAACTGAAAATCAACAGTTTATGGTTTTGACGATAAATTCATAAACGATTATATCGAGATACATGAGTGCGTGAATTTGAAGTCAAGTTTCCCGAAAACTCGGGATTGGTTTTCAGGAAGTTAAAATTTAGACATACTCTTAGCAAATGGAGTCATTTTCCGACAAGGGCAGTTGATAAATTTTTACTAATTTTATTTATTTACTCGAAGCAAAAACAATGAACAGTTTGAAAAGAAAGCGAACGCTAAATATCTACAGTTTTCTTTTATTTTTCTTCTTCCAGTTGAGTTGGTCAAGTGCTCAGGATATTCACTTTTCGCAGGTAGGTAATTCTCCGCTGAATATTAGTCCTGCCCTGACGGCTGTCTTTAGTGGAGATGTTCGGTTCGTTGGCAATTTTAAGAGCCAATGGCAAGCAGTACCCGTTGCTTTTCTTACTTTTGCGGGAGCTTACGAGATGAAGTTTTTGAGTAAAAAAATGCCAAAAAGTCAATTTGGAGGAGGATTGTTATTTAACTACGATCAAGCAGGGGCCGGCGACTTGAGCCTTTCCCAACTTGGACTCAACGTAGGCTACACCCACCAAATGTCGGAGCGATTTTTTCTATCCGCAGGGTTCCAACTGAGCGGTAACCAACGGATGTTCAAGCCTAGCCAACTGAGTTTTGATGACCAATTTAACGGAGAAATCTTTAACGCCGACGTAGGTTCGGCCGAGGTTTTCGAAAATCCAAGTTTCTTTTATTTGAATTATTCGGCGGGGTTAAATATCCATTTTCAGATACCAGAAAAAAGAACTCGCTTGGACGTGGGGGCTTCGGTATTTAATCTGAATGAGGCTAATCAAAGTTTTTTTTCCAACGACGATGTGCGGCTCAATCGGAGAATACACGTACACGGTTTGGGGAGTTTTAAAGTAGATGATAAGATTGATCTATCACTACTCGCACTCGCCTCTTTGCAAGAACCTTACACCGAAACTATATTAGGTTTTGGTATAAAATACTATCTGAACCAAACGATGACCAAAGAGTTGGCTATTCAGTTTGGGCTAAATCATCGGCTCGGCGATGCGGTGATTCCTACTTTTGAGGTGGACGTAAAAAACACCTTTAGAATGGGACTGAGCTATGACATCACGACCTCCAACTTCACGGAGGCAACCGGGCGTAGGGGAAGTCCCGAATTTTCTATCATCTACACCTTGAACAAAGTAAAACCATTGGACGAAGTGAAACTTTGCCCCTTGTACTAACTAGGGGCAGCCATCATAAGCAAAGCAACACATGACAAATATTTTGAGAAAAATAATTATCCTCACTTTTTTTGGTCTCCTATCCACCTCGGTATTTGGCCAATCTTTACGGGCTTACATCAAGGCGGCGGATAATTCTTTTGCGAAGAAAGATTACTTTACAGCTTTGGTTTACTACAAAAAAGTACTAGAAGTAGAACCCGCAAGAGCTGAT
>JBCCJE010001123.1:0-1509 GCA_039027925.1 Bacteroidota bacterium | reverse complement strand
ATTATAATTATTTTTATTGTATGATCTAATCTCCTCAATTTCACGGAGAAATACATTTCAAAGAAAACAATTTGTTTTTAAATGTAATATATCCAGTAGTTGGATTTTTAGGTAGGTTTAAGATTATAGAAAAGCGTAATTTGTGACATCATTTATATCAAAATCAATCCTATCCTCGCTGCCGACGAGAACGTCTTTGGTACATCCACCGTATCCCTGCTGATACGCCCGAGTAGTAGTTCGTGGATTCCCCCCTCAAATCGAGATGAAACCGTTTGCCCAACGGCACACCCACCACCAAAGTACCCCCTATGCCAAATTGATTGTTGAAACCTACTTGACCTGATCGGCCTTCCGTCCCTATCATCAGTATTGGTCCTGCGTAAATTTTGAATCGGGCGACGGGGTTTTTCATAGAAGAAAAATAGCGATTCAGGTAGTGCTGATAATTCAATTTAAAAATAAAATTCTGTCGGTATTCAGAAATGAGCGCATTACCTATTTCATCCCTGATTTCGAACTCGTGGTAATTGAATCCGTACTCCACGGCATCTTGCTTGATATTTTTTCGCACCATCAAATCTACTCCGATTGCGGGCAGTACTTCCGACCGTGGGTCAAGCGCAATATTGGGAGGCAAAATAGCGTACGATCCTCCAACGTAGATTTCGTTGGAGAAAAAGGCAACACTCCCGACCACCGCAAAAAGAATAGAATAAGCTCCTGCGTTGGACAGCCAAGCTAACTCTTCGATTACGGCGGCGGCTACTTCTCCACTTCCGTCACCTTCCTCGTTTTCGTAGTAAGGATTTTCATCATCATCAAAGTAATAATCGGGATCGTCATTCACGCAGTCAGTCGCTACGTCTTCCCAACAGATACAACACCATTTTCTTCCGTAGTTTCTGATGGCCTCCCGTTCGGGTACTGCTACCAAACTATCGGTACAAGTCTGTAATCCCGAACAACGTGTGTGGCTATGAAAGGCTCTAAAAAATTCGTTTTGGCAGATGATTACAGAATCTGATGTCAAAAAAATGAGGGAATCTTTTCTGATTTCTACCTGCGAATAGGTATTGATGGATACGATAAAAAATAAAAATAGTAGGTAGGTGTATTTCATTGGTACTTCATTTTTTATCAATAAATTATTGACATTTAATTTTCTTCGTAACGGGAAGTTACGGGGAAAGGTGGCTAATTACGGAGTAACTTCCTGTTACCCCGTAATTTTTCACACTGCAAAATGTCAACTATTCAGGTAAACTTGTCAAACTATTTTATCCTTTTGGTGATGGAGAAAAACAATGTATTTACGGTGGCTATTTTTATTCTCCTCTCCCATTTATTTGCGCTTTTACCAAAAGCTAAGTACTCTAAAAACGAATCAAAAATGGTAATAGTTGATTTGCTGGCATCGGGAAAAACATAGTTTAAGATAACATTAACGGAATGGTCTATCTAAGCTGCTACTGCGTAAATGCCTCCTTCGCTAGTGCCTGCGCTTCT
>JBCCJE010001122.1:0-1514 GCA_039027925.1 Bacteroidota bacterium | reverse complement strand
TTTGTATTTGTAAATATTATTGTTATTTGAAATTTAACATGAGTCTCGCTAAAAGCTAAAACCCAGCGAAAATTGTATGGACAAATTAACATCTCGATCATCTCTAGTTACGAAATCAAAGCTAGTAGTTGCGAAGTTTGAAAAGTCCATCGCTGTTCGGGAGACATCCACCAATCCATAATTTCCAATGACGGACATGTACAACCCACCATTTAAGAAGTACGCAGCCCCCGCCGAAAGACCAGCATTGAGTATTTTGTAGGGTTTTCCATCTTTGGTATCCAGATCGTAGTAAGCGGTCAGGGTATTGGGAATTTGAACATTTTCGTTACCTACGGTCACATCAATATTGGCGGCAGCACCAATAATTTCGCCCGGCTCATCCCTAGAGTAATTATAGTCCAAAGCCACCTCTAGCCTATCAATCACATTATTATTATTGGGTACTCTTCCGTCGGTGTAGATCACTTCTCCCGAAGCAGTAGATCCTACCAAAAAGCCAAAGTAACCGCCTCCGAATACCTCAAGGCGATCCGTAATTTTTCCGTAAGCGAGGATGGGAAAATCAATGTAGGCATTGGCAATATTCAACGAAACAGTTTTATTCCCAGTTGTAAATATACGTTCGCCATTAATGTCACGAAAAATAAAATAAGAAGGTCCTTCGTAAGTGCGCTTAGTTCCTTTTTGGGTAAATAAAAACTCCGTTCGAATCCCAAATAATTCCGTAAGCTCAATCCGAACACCTCCACCTACGTGGAAGCCCGTGTTCATGCTGAAACTCTCCAAAGAGTTGTCGTCATTATCTTTTTCCTTATCACCCAAAAAAGTAGAAGTGTTCAGCCCTACCCTGAATCCGTAAGATAATTCTTGAGCTACCACACCTTCGGGCAACACAAAAAACAAAGCAATTACTAAAATGAATAATCGTATCATATTGTCTTTTTTTTCAAAATATAAAAACGTAAAGATAGTATTCGAAAATCATTTCACAACTTCTTTCGCAAAAGGATTCGATGAGCTTCTACCTCTTCGCGCTGGTCTAGCCCGATGATTTTAAAGTGATTTTTGATAGCAAAAATCAACATGCCCTGATGACAATTTTGGGTTTTTAAAATTATGCTTTGGTAGCCCTGTGATTTGACCCACGCCTCTTGCTGCTTGGCTAGTGCATCGGCTACACCTATTTTTCGGTACGGCGGAATCACGCCGCCCATCCAAGTATAAAAATTTTTACCATCCTGAAATTTATCGTATCCGACTTTGAAGCCTATTTTTTTATCATCATCGTAAGCTATCAAAATCAAATGCGCCTTGCCCGCCATCCGAGATTCATAAACTTCTTTGGGATGAGGATCTTCCAATTCGGGCACTTCTACCGAAACAGCCACGGCATCTTCAATACTTCCTTTTTTTATTTGAAAACTTAAATGTTTTTTATTTTGCATACCAATTCACAATTAGAGTATGTCTAAATTTTAACTTCCTGAAAACCAATCCCGAGTTTTCGGGAA
>JBCCJE010001121.1:0-1528 GCA_039027925.1 Bacteroidota bacterium | reverse complement strand
TCCATTTTATTTTACAGTTGTCAAGGTAAGGTTTGTGATTCAATTATTTTTGTGAAGGAAATTGAAAAACCTACAAAAGAGGACAAATTTTACGGAAAACCTTCTATTTGTATTGGATTATTTATCGTAAATAACTCAGAGGTTGACACGTTAAAAATTTATGGAGATAATTTATTATATTTTTATAATAGTGTTAACGAACGAACTTATTTGAGAAGTGCTTACTCTAGTAATTCAAACTTTGAGTTGTCTCCCAATTCAAATGATAAATTTTGCTTGTTTGTAGATAAAGAAACTAATAATTACAGCTCTTTAGAGGAATTCTACTCCGTATTGATTAAATCAACTTTCTATATTGAAAGAGATGGAATAGAATTAGAAGTTTGTAATTAAGTGCCCCCCGCTATGCCTGACGACAATGACGACTGACTAAAAGGAAAGCGAGCTCGTTTTGACATGTTGTTAACCTACAATACAAGGAATCGGTCTCCAGTCCGACGAATAAAGAAAAAAGGATACACCTATGTCGGAAGCCTACTCCCCTACCTGTGACCCAAAAAGGAGACATCGAAGATTTTATTCACGAAAAACTCTTGGAGATCGCTAAGGTAGGAGAAGCTAGTGTACATTACCAAAACTTCATCGGACAGGAGGAATTACACTTTTCCATTACGAATACCAATGTCCAAACTGGGCAAATTCATTTTGAGAATTGTACCTATACTTTTGAAAAGAAAGACTGTTGTACCATCATTGCCATGGGGCAAGGCGGCAACTTTCCCCTTCCCAATACCCCAGCTAATCCTGACTTATTTTTTGAAGGCATTACCTATGATGGTATAGATATATCTATGATCGAAATGGTAGGAAGCTGTACAGCGGGATTGATCCGTAATCATTATGGATACGATAAAGATCATCGGCTCATCAAAGTACAAAACGAATGGCACCAACCTCAACTCATCAAAGATGCCCTCTCTAGTCGTTATAGTTACGACTTGGCGGGTAATATTAAAACCCTTTCTCGTAATGGATGGGTGCCTGAAATAGAGGATGGCATCTTTACCACCATTGATAAGCTATCTTACACTTATGCTCCTGGTACTTCGCAACTTAAAGAAGTAGCCGATGATGCCATCGCTGCTGCTCAACCTCATGGATTTGGGAAAAATGCAGATACCTACACCTACGATACCTACGACGCTAACGGCAACTTAACCAAAGTATCAGGACAAGGCATCAATAACATTAACTATAATTTACTAAATTTGCCAGAGATCATTGATATGACAGATGGTATCATCACCTACGAATATTGCTTTAGTGGCGAAAAGATTAAAAAAGTAGGTGAAGACGGTGAACGACATTATATCGGAGGAGTAGAATATAAAGGAAGCGCTATTGGACTAATTCATGTACCCAATGGAAGAATTCTCGAAGATGGTAGTGTCCAGTATAACCTTACCGATCACTTAGGCAATGTGGTGGTGATGTTTGAGGATAAAAGTGGTGATGGAAAAATACAGAT
>JBCCJE010001120.1:0-1547 GCA_039027925.1 Bacteroidota bacterium | reverse complement strand
GTAAAGCAAAAGTTCTTAAAGCCAACGAAAGCTCCATAATTTGGCTTTAAGAACGCTTGCATTCCCACGTTCCCATCTCACGGCGTTCTCAAAGCGTGTGGCTAAGTAGTCTAAACCACCTATTTTCATATACCCATTTCAATTCGTGTCCGATTGGGTAGGCTTCTGAAAATTTCGACTCCCATTGTGATTTGAATTCTGATTTTTTCATTTTTCTAATTTGCCATAACGCCCCGCATAAACGACGATACTA
The DNA here is from genome assembly GCA_039027925.1 of Bacteroidota bacterium. Lineage (GTDB taxonomy): Bacteria > Bacteroidota > Bacteroidia > Chitinophagales > Saprospiraceae > CAJQQY01. The sequence continues at coordinate 1,294 of JBCCJE010001120.1, read as the reverse complement.
GTTTTTACTGCGCATGGACGTTGGATGCATTTTGTGTACCTTTAAATATTAACGTATTAATTATTCGAAAGATAATTAATAACTCGGAAACTAGAAAGAAAATCTGATGCTCTAGGGAGATGGAAGTTCTCCTACTGCTGGGGTAAGCTAGCAGTTATTAAGCCGCTGCTACTTTTGCTTACGAGAGTAAGGAGCGATGGTAAAAAGAGCCGTGAGGTATTATCTGAAGCCTGCCTGCTACTATGCCGAGTACTCGGAAGTGGTGTGAGAGGTGCGTTCCGCTCAAAGTTTACTTTGGGTGGAGACGTCTATTCGATTATCTTTTCGCCTTCTTTTCTATTCGATTTTTACTTTCTTGAAATTTATTTTGATGTATTCAACATTTTTAACCTTTCTTCCGACCACTAAACTATCATCATCCAATTCATAAATTTTCATTCTTTCTATATCGAAATCATCTTCAAAATCAAAACTTACTATTTCGTCAGTTATATCGAATGTTCCTTTTCTGGTAGCACTTGTACCATTCAGTATAAAACTTTTTTTATCTGACTTAAATTCCCATAATATGTGATTATTGTCATTCTTTATCGTATCAACTTTTGTATCTGACTTCGATAGGTCTTGCGTAATAATTTCAACAATTCTCCATTCACCAACTATTTCTTTTGTCAGGTTTGCATCCTTATTCCAGCAACTCAGGAAAGAGTGTGATATGAAAATGACGATTAAGTATTTGAACTTCATATTAAAATATTTTAGTTTTTTTTAATTTCCTTGCAGATTATTTGAAACTTTCAAACCGATTATCCGTCAACTTTTTCCTTTCTAAAGATACATTTCCTCTATATATCCCGTATTTGTCAATGTACTTTTTCATCTTTGTCGTGTCAAACATTGTATTGATGAAAATGGAATCGAGCATTATCCTACTAAAATCATCTTCAATTCGGTAAATTTTTACAGAATACGATTCCCCACTATTCCAAAATACGTTTAAGGTTCTATTTTCTCCATTTACGTACCACTTGCCTTTCCCTCTAAGAGAATTTGCTTTTGGCTTATCAGAAACAGCAATAATCTTGTCTTGATGAAAGCAATAGTCAACCCAATCACCTCCTTCTTTACCAAATCCGCCATAATTCGTATGCCAATAAAAATTTTCATCAGTCAATATCGGGTATAATTTTTCAACCTCTTTACTCAATTCAGCTTTTTGGGCTTTGATCTCATCAAGGTCGATTTTTACTCCAAATTTATCAAAATCTATGTTGTCAACTTTTTGGACTTTAAT
>JBCCJE010001119.1:0-1555 GCA_039027925.1 Bacteroidota bacterium | reverse complement strand
TTTTTTTGCCACTAAGGCGCAAAGACACCAAGGTTATCTTGTTCAGTAGTTATCTATTTCATTGTAGATCAAATTGAAAAAGAAATCACTCGATCGTTTTACAATGTGCTTAAAGTCTTCGTGGCATCTAATTCAGAACCGAGTCAAAACAAACGTTTGCTATGCCTAATTTTATTCTTTTTGATGATGACGTAAGGGAACGATTGCTTCCACTCACTTTTACGCGCCCCGTTGGTGAACTACGGGTGGGCATCCTGACGATCAAAGAAAAGTGGCAGCGGCATCTTCGTACCGACCAAATTTCTTACATCACGCAAGATTACCTGATAGATAAATATCCAATTCAGATCGAAGCAGATAATATCGTCATCAATGGTTCGGCGTTGCCCTCTCCCGAGTTGGTGCAGCTAATCAAAGAATTGGCCCCTAACGAAGCACTTCTGCAGGGTGTAGAATTGATTGCAGCTCGATTGGATGCCGCCCAATTTCAATACTTGATTAATAATGAGGAGATTAATGAATTGAGTGGTTTTGACATAGACGATACGCCTTTTTTAAAAATCAATAACCTGTGGGATATTTTTAAAATCAATGATGAGGCTATTCAACAGGATTTTGATTTATTGACCAGGAATCGGATTTCACAACCTATACCTTCCACCAATCGGGTCGTCAATCCCGATAACATTTTTATCGAAGCAGGAGCAAAAGTAGAGCATGCCATTTTGAATGCTACCAAAGGCCCTATCTACGTTGGAAAAAATGCGGAGATCATGGAAGGGGCTATGATCAGGGGAGCGTTGGCACTCGGTGACAATGGTAAAATAAAAATGGGTGCAAAAATCTACGGCGCAACGACGATAGGGCCTTACTCCAAAGTTGGTGGCGAAGTTAACAACTCGGTACTGACTGCTTACTCCAACAAAGGTCACGAGGGCTACCTAGGCAACAGTATCCTCGGAGAATGGTGCAACTTAGGAGCGGATACGAATACTTCTAACCTCAAAAATAACTACACCTCCATCAAAATATGGGACTACACTAGCGGGCGATTCGCCGACACCAAACAACAATTCTGTGGACTCATCATGGGCGATCATAGCAAAGCGGGTATCAATACCATGTTCAATACGGGAACGGTGGTTGGTGTATCTGCTAATGTTTTTGGAGCGGGTTATCCCCGAAATTTTATTCCATCTTTTACGTGGGGTGGACCTGCGGGAATGACTACTTACCGAACAAGCAAGGCTTTTGAAACGGCGGAACGGATGATGGCACGGCGGAAAATAGATTTTGACGAAAAGGAAAAAGCGATTCTGGAAAAAGTATTTGAGGAAACTGCTCGGTTTAGAAGTTGGGAAAAAGCCATCTCGCAGTAGATAAAACTTTGCCTCGAAACCTTCGAGAATTTTAAATAAGGAATGGTTCAATAATAACTTTACATTTTCTACTTGTTCTTTTTCCTTTCTGCTGCGTTGAAAAGCCTCGCCGATGCCCTGCATCGCCTACGTTTTTCGCCTTGCATAAAGAAAAAATAACTGCGCATAAAATGTAA
>JBCCJE010001118.1:0-1565 GCA_039027925.1 Bacteroidota bacterium | reverse complement strand
TGAAGGGATTGAGGCATTTTTGCCTGGTTCGCAAATCGACGTGAAGCCTGTAAGGGATTTTGATATATATGTGGGGAGGGGATACTAGATACCGATTGTTGTGAAGGTAGGATTATACAACCAGCCACGCCTTATCTTTTTTGTGATACTATTCCTTGGGTGGAGAAGGCAGAGAAAGGTTTGATTTTCAAGCAAGAAGTGATTGACTTTAATTGAATATTCTCAACTGGAATGATCCGCCACGATAATCCATTTTCCTTTCATCTTTTTTAAGATCAAAAGAAAATGCCCTTCCAAATCTTTAAAATTACCTCCTCTTTTTAGATGCCATTTACCAACCACCGAGATCACTTTTCTACTTCTTTTATCCATGTTGATAATGTCAAAAGTTAAATGCCCCATAGCATCCTTGGATGGATACCTTTTCTTATAGCCCTCTAATGTATTTGTCCAACCGTAGGTCACACCACTTGAACCAATGAATTGGAGTGCGTCAGATTTCCAGTAGGTTTCCATAAAGCCATCAATATCACCAGCATTCCAACAGTCGGATTGTGCTTGCATTAATTGTTCTACTTTTTTGAAATCTTTATTTTGGGAAAAGGTAGCATTGCAGACAAACAAGGCTAGGCATAAACTGACAACAATCTTTTTGATGGACAAAACGTAATGAGGACTCATTCTTAATTTCTTATTTCATACTTCTTACTTCTTACTTCTTACTTCTTACTTCTTACTTCTCATTTCTCCAAAGTTTCAGAATAGTCAATCATTCCCCGAAGTTTCGAGGCAGGCTCCATTCTCAATTTCAAGTACACCGCTAAAGGTATTAAAAAATGGGGTATTCTGTACACCGATTGATACGCCCACATCATCAAGCCCTCCTCCATCATATCGAAAGAGACATGCGCCACTATCCTCGCCATCGTAGTAGCAAATCCCCAGAAGATAGCGTAGGCTAAAGATAGCTTTACTATTTTTTTATTTAAAAAAAGACCAATTGCGAGGAGAAAATCCAAGATACCAGCAATGTTCAAAAAAGTGACGGCATTGGCTTCCGAAACATTTAAAATGCTAATCGTCATTTGGGTAAAGTGCCCCGGGCGAGGATAATAATTCAAAGCGTACAATCCATGAGAAACGAAGGTGATGGCAATCGTTATTTTCATCCATAAAATAAGGCGATCAATCACATTTTGATTTTTCCATAAAAAAAATAAAAACAACGGAGAGCTAAACTGAAGGCTATACTCCCAAAATTGACCCCACTGAAAAAACTTTTCTTTGCAATACAAAAATGCGAGAACCATCAAACTCAATGATCCTAGCCAAAGCAGGTAGGTCAATACTTTTGGAATTTTTTTGATAAAAATAGCGACTAACGCACAAAGGAAATAAAACCAACCGGTGGCTCGGATACTACTTTGGATGGCATCATCAATATCTAAGTTGGTGATAAAATCTTCGTAAGTCATAGATGAGAAAAGAGGTAAAATAGCATTCATCCACGCTTCGTCCCAAAGTACGGTTCTAAAGGGGGCATCCCAAAAAATGTGCTGCCATGC
>JBCCJE010001117.1:0-1569 GCA_039027925.1 Bacteroidota bacterium | reverse complement strand
TTACATTTTATGCGCAGTTATTTTTTCTTTATGCAAGGCGAAAAACGCAGGCGATGCAGGGCATCAGCGAGGCTTTTCAACGCAGCAGAAAGGAAAAAGAACAAGTAGAAAATGTAAAGTTATTATTGAACCATTCCTTAGAGAAAGGTTAGATTGACAGATGGCAGCCGAGGACTGGGAAATTAATAAATGTAGATGCTCTCAAAATTCAAATACCATTCACTCCTCCAAACGAGATTCTACCGATACTACATTTCCCTCTTCCAAAACCATCACAGCTTTCAATACCTCAAACATCTCCAACGCCAATTTTTGCCGATCAAAATCACTAGCCAATTTTAGCCCACCTACTTGTAGCTGAGCATACAACACTTCGTCCTTGACTATTAGATTGACCTTTTGTAAAAAGTCGGCTTTGTTTTCGGGTTCGAAAGCCAAACCTGCACCGTAGGCCGTTACGAGTGCCTTAGCTTCTCCTTCCACTCCCAGCAAAATGGGTTTTTGCATGGCTGCATTTTCAAATATTTTAGAGGGGAGTACTTTTTTAAAAGTGTCGCTTTTGCGGAGGTTGATAAGTGCCACGTCGGCAATGTTGATATAATCGGCCACCCGTGATTTTGGGATGGCATCCAAGAGCGTTACATTTTTGAGTTGCAATTTTTTGGCTTGCCTTACCAACCTACTTTTAAAAGCACCTGCACCAACGAAGAGAAAATGAATGCGATCGTTTTCAACTTCTTTAGCGCAATCAATGATGAAATCCAACTTGTGCGCCATCCCGTGTGTACCGATGTAGGCAATGATGAATTTGTTTTCTAAATGGTGTTGTCGGATGATTTTTTGATCCCGTGGTCGGGGTTGATATTGACTGAGGTGCACACCATTTTTGATGACGTGAATTTTGTCGGAATTGATACCGAGGGACAACATTCTCGTTTTGAAAGCATCGGTCACCACTATGATTTTATCTGCTTTTCTATATAAAAACAAAACGACCCTATCCAGTATCTTTAAAATCCGACTTTGCTCCATCGCCCCTACCGCTTTGATGGATTCTGGCCACAAGTCTCGAATTTCCATTACCCAAGGTTTTCGCTTAAATACCGAAGCCAAGTAGCCCGCTGCTGCCGTAAACAACTGCGGAGTAGTTGCCACGATAAGATCCGTCTTGATAAAAAGCGTGGCTACGAATCCAGCTACACAAAAACTCAGATAATCCAATATCCGCTTGACCATGCCCCGATTAGGAGTGATGTACGTCCACACCCTCACTACTTTAATGCCATCCATCATTTCCGTTTGGTACAATTTATTTTTGTATCCACCGAATACTTTTCCCTTCGGAAAATTAGGGGCGCAGGTGACTACCGTAACTTCAGCACCCTGCGCTACCCACTCCAGACAATGCTCGTAGGTTCTGATAGCGGGAGCATTACTTTCGGGAGGAAAATTGTCCGTTAAAAAAAGTATTCTCATGTAAATATGATGTTAGTGTTTAGCTTTTTTTTAAAGGTAACTTTGACGCAACTTGCTCGCTGTACCTGATTGAACCCTTTGGCAAAATTGTAA
>JBCCJE010001116.1:0-1600 GCA_039027925.1 Bacteroidota bacterium | reverse complement strand
ATAGGGCGTGTGTTAGTTATCATTACATGGACAGTAGGTGAATACTTGCTGTCCACTTTCAGTTTAGGGCAGTGCCCTTCTACCATTTCTAAATCAATTATTTTTCCAGCAACGTTTTGTCTTCGCTTCTTTGGTTGGGTATCTTCGGTTTGATAATGAGGCGGAGCGATTGATCGTAGGTGAAGTAATTCCAAACCCAATTGATAAAAACAAACAATTTATTTTTGACACCGATCAACGCAAATAGGTGAACGACCAGCCAAACAATCCAAGCAAAAAATCCCTTGAACTTGAATCGGGGCAAATCCACTACGGCTCGATTTCTTCCGATGGTGGCCATTGAGCCTAGATCATTGTAAGAGAAGGGCTCCAATGCTTTTCCGTTCCTTTTATTTTTTAAATTCTTCGCTAGTTGATCGGCCTGTTGAATCGCCACCTGAGCTACCTGCGGATGTCCTTTGGGATAAGCTGCCTCCTCCATGTAAGCGACATCACCCACGGCGTAAATATTTTCAAAACCTTCTAATTGGTTAAAATGATTGACGCGCAACCGATTGCCATAAGTTAATACTTTATCGGGAATACCACGGAGTTGATTGGAGGTGATGCCCGCCGCCCAAATTACTTTTTGGGCTTGAATCAAAGAGCCGTCAGCCAAGTGAACAAACTCTCCGTCAAAATCTACTACACGCATATTTTTAATCACCTTCACCCCTAGTTTTTTCAAAAAATCCTCCGCCCCCGTGGAGGATTCCGCTGACATTCCTTTGAGCAGACTAGAAGCACCCTGCACTAGATAAATGTCAATCTCCTTAAAATTCAGTTCCGTGTAATCTTTGGGGATGATGTATTTTTTCATTTCTGCCAAAGCACCTGCTACTTCTACTCCAGTAGGCCCACCGCCTACGATCACGATGTCAATCAATCCTTGGCGTTTTTCGTAGTCGGTAGTAGAAATGGCTTTTTCGTAATCGTCCAGTATTCTGTTTCGGAGGTATAGTGCCTCGGAGACCGACTTCATTGAGATACATTTATCCTCCAACCCTTTGTGTCCGAAAAAATTAGTTTTAGCACCAATGGCGATCACCAGATGATGGTACGCTAGCCTTCCCAGAGGAGTGATGATCTCGTTGGCTTCGGGATCTATTTCCTCTACCTCGGTTACTCTGATAAAAATATTTTTATTTTTTTGAAAAATCTTTCGGATCGGAAATGCAATGGAGCTAGGTTCTAAGCCAGCCATAGCCACTTGGTAAAATAATGGTTGGAACTGATGGTAGTTATTTTTGTCGATCAAGATCACTTGATAGTTGGATTTGGCGAGCTTACGAGCAAGCTGAAGTCCTCCAAAACCAGCACCGATGATGATGACTCTTTCCTTGTCAGAGTCAGGTATGTTGAATGTCATTGAGTTGAAGTCTTTAGTTAAAACTACTGCAAATTAGGGTAATTTTATCTAAAAACGCCTGATTATAAAGTTTTGTGGTAATTACTAAAGAGGGGTAATTTACTTATTGATAAACAATAAATAAAGTGAGATAATTAAGATAATCGTAGCGACGACCACTACTTGTATGATTTTTTTTTCTTCTTTCTTTTT
>JBCCJE010001115.1:0-1606 GCA_039027925.1 Bacteroidota bacterium | reverse complement strand
GCAGACTCACGGATGTATCTAGTAAAGTCATCAATATCGGGCATGGAGTTCGCATCGGAAGTTGGGCTAATAGTTAGCAATCCATCATAACTTAAAATTGTAATAATCAAACCCATCCCGTCAATGATGGGTGCCATTCCCATGATGGATAAAAGTTTGTGTCCGTTGAGGTACAATGGAAAATTGGGTCCCGGTACATTCGTAATTGTCACATTAAATACGGGCTTGTGAAAAGACGAAATCTGATACCTTGAATATAATCTTGCCGCTTGGTTCGCCACTCCAAAAGGAACCGCCTCTGCCATATTGGCCAATGTCTTTGCCCCCAAGGCATCTTGGTAAGTTTTTCCCTTGATGGTATTTTCGTGAATGGTTTCCAATCGCTCTATGGGGTCTTCGATATTTGTAGCTAGCTGTACTAACATCGAGGATACTTGATTTCCCAAATCATTTTTTTCAGCGTCCGTCCTCGTAGAAATAGGAACCATCGCCACTAGAGGTTTCAGCGGCAACTTCTTTTTTTCGACAAGGTATCTCCGTAATGCTCCTGCGCAAAAAGCCAGTACCACATCGTTGAGGGTAGTCCCTGCCATTTTTTTCAAATTCTTGACGCGCTGCAAATCCAAGATAGCCGTATTCCATTTTCTCCGAGAAGAAATAATACCATTGAGCGGTGTAGGCGGGGCAGTAAAAGGCGCAGTTGGGAGTTCACTTCTTTGAACTCTAGTGACGACACCGGCTTTGATAGAGGCTTGTAAAGTCTTTGTTATAAGTTTGGGAAATTTCAATGGATTCTCCGCAAAACTAACCGCACTTTTCATAATCATCGAAAGTTCATTGGGAAGTGGCTTGGGCTTGAATGGTCGTGGATTCGGGATTTTTTGTTTTTCGGGCGTAAAATCAAAAATCAAACTCATCATCCCCGCACCCGCCATTCCGTCAATCGCAACGTGATGAATTTTTGAAACGATAGCCACAGAACCCTTGGGAACTTGGGGCACATTATCCAATCCTTCCACAAAAGTAAAAGACCAGAGCGGACGATTTTGATCCAAGTGTTCACTAAAAACACTCGAAGCTGTATTCCTCAGTTCGTTCCACCCACCCGGCTTTGGTAACGCAATGTGATCTAGATGTAGATCAATATCAAAATTGGGATCATCCACCCAGTATGGATAATCTACACTCAAAGGCACATACACTAGTCGCTTGCGCAACTTAGGAATCATGTGTATTCTCGATTGGATGATTTTACGGAAAGTTTCGAATTTTAAGTCACCTTCAATAACCGCCACACTACCTACGTGCATGGGGCTAGTAGGAGATTCTACGTATAAAAAAGTAGCATCCATTCCAGAGATGGATTGCAGGTTGGGATTGTTGAAATTTTTAAGGATTTTTCCAAACATAATCTCAGGTTAGGATTTTAAGTTGACAGAAGAAATATTTCCTAATAGTTATATCGCCTAAAGTAACAATAAACAACTGATTTTAAAATTATGTTGTTAGGTTTTTCTTTGATTAGTAACTCCTCCGTAACTTTAGGAAATTAATTTTGTAAAAAGGTAATACTCAGCAAAATTCCCCGAGGTTTCGGGACAAGCAT
>JBCCJE010001114.1:0-1615 GCA_039027925.1 Bacteroidota bacterium | reverse complement strand
CAAACCAAAAACCGAGCTTGTAACCGCCCAATCGAATAGTATTCAATTCGTCCACGAATAGGATGCCACACATGTACGACACCACAAACCAGATGGATAATAGGATGGCGAGAAAACTGAGATTCTTTTTCCAGTACTCGCTTGCGTTTTTATCTGACATAATTGTTGATTTTTTGAATTGATAATTAAGATCGTGTGAGTCTTGTTATATCAGTTCGTTTGTTAATAGATTTCAAAATTTTTCTAAAGGAAAACATGTAGTTGCAATCTCAATTGGGTGAGGGCATCATCCTGAGTAGCGATTTGAGCTTCTCTCACATCGCCCATGATGCGGTGGTACTCTAGTGTCACTTTGCAGTGATGACCATTGATGTAATGATTGATACCGACATCTAAAGATTGAATGGGATCATCATAGCCATCGTAGCTACCATTTTGGAAAGCGATGTAAGGCATTGATTTGGCGTGCTTGATGAAGTAACCAAACTGCCCGTACACATTAGTACCTGTACCTGCCCATCGGCTCACGTAATTTTCTCCGTAATCAAAATTGATAAGCGAAGCGTAGGCGTGAAGCATATTGCCGTTGGCAGTTGGATACTCCAAGAAGGCGTCAACGGCGAGGTGCGTTACGCCGCTGTGTTCCCCTGTGGATTCATTGTACATACCATTGGGATGCAAGAAAAAACCAGTACCAATACCGAATACTTTTTTCTTACCTAGGTAAGTACCCACTTGGTAAGGTAGCTTGGTGGATTCCTTATCCCAGAAGTTGTAGCGAAAATATCCTTCGAGGATGTACATTCCCGTAGGATCATTGTTTTCATCCATGGCGATAGCTCCAGTGTAGGAAAGGGAAGAATCCTCCATACCGTAATTTTCACCTCCATTGAGTGGATTTTGACCAGGCGCATTGATAGCGAATCGGTAATCAAAACCACCCATTTGCCCCTTGGCGTAGATGCCAAGATGACGAGCAAATTGATCGGTGATACCGAGAGAATGCCATTGGCTGAAAGGACGGGCTTGATCCAAAGTCATGAAGTTGAGGGTGCTTTGATTAGCGAGGCGAGTCAGTCCTTTCCAATAATGCAAACCAGAACCGATGTACAATTTATCTGAAATTTTTAACTCCCCCCACGCACCGTGTAGAAAGAATTGTGGTGCGTCACCGTTGCTCCCTAATGAGGTTAAATTACCAGGCGTAAGGCTATTGAGGCCAAAGTGTGTGAGAATTAAAAATTTGGACGATACCTGCGAAAAAGCTAAAAATCGAGAGCGTCTGATACTCGGAGTAATTTGAAGTTTTGCGGCGTCCCCACTCAAATTATTGGTCGTCAACCACAATTGATGCCACATAATAAAGCGGACATATTTTTTACCATCTTCACTAAGTTTGAGTTGGAGGGGCTTGTAGGAATGATCTTCTAGCAGAGGATCTTGAACTTGTGTTAGTGCACCCACTTGTAAGGTGATGATGAATAAAAACGCAAAACATACGCGATAAAAGGAGTATGCCTTTTTCATGATAAATCAATTTTTTGTTTGTAAAGAAAATGATACAGTTTTGCAATTGCTTATGCTAAAGTATATATATATCTATATATTTACAAAT
>JBCCJE010001113.1:0-1618 GCA_039027925.1 Bacteroidota bacterium | reverse complement strand
TCAGATTGATGTATTGTTGACGAAGCAAAATACTTTTGGACAAATATTATGGGAAAAACAATTTGGAACTCCAAACCAGAAAAACTACGGCGTTTCGCTCACCTTTGATAACAATGATAATATCTACGTCATCGCAGCTAGTCAATCTAATACTGATCAATTTTATAATTATTTGATCATCAAATACGATCCCAACGCAAATGAACTTTGGCATCAATACCATGACGGTGACGGTGGTGATGATATACCAACAGATCTGAGTTATGAATCAACTGAAGGTAAATTATATGTAACAGGTACAAGTGTACAAACCAATAACGAATATGATTATCTTACCTTGAAAGTAAACCCCGCTAACGGAAATATTGAATGGGAAAGAACCTATGAATTTGCCCAGTTGAATGATATAGCTGCCTCAATTGTTACTTATGGTTCTGGTAGGATAGTGGTAACTGGAGGAAGTGCGGACTCTCCAACGGATTGGGATATTGCTACTGTGATGTATAATGGTTCTGGAGTAGAAATTCATGTAAATAGAATTAAAAATCCTACCCCAGGCTTCGATCAACCTACTGGTATAGTGAAGGACATCAATGGAGATTTTTTTATCACGGGTAATAGATCTAATACTTCGGGAGACTATGATATATATACAGTCAAGTTTGATGAAGCGTTAGATATCATTTGGGAAAAATATTTTGATGGTGCTGGAAAAGAAGATAATGCTTACGATATCAAAATAGATACCTCGGGGAATCTTTACGTATGTGGAACCACCGAAAAATCTAACAACGGAAAAGATTTCTTACTGATAAAATATGATAATAATGGAGATCAATTGTGGACACAAAGAAGAAGAGCCGATAATCATCTGAACGCAGCAATAGCCAAAAAGATAGCCCTAGAACCCAATGGAGATGTAGTGGTGGCAGGAGAAATTTATCAAGGCTTATCTACACAAACTCTAGTAGTAAAATACGATGAACAAGGGAAAAAACTGTGGGAAACTAAACCCAATACAAGTGACTCATTTGTAGCAGATAGGTACGTAACCGGTGTGCATACCAATGATGGTAATATTTATGTAGGCAGCATCACGGACGGGGGCGCCAATGATAGAACTTACGAAACTTCTCAATTGGAGACGTATGATAGAAACCTGACTTTTGAATATGATACAGAGGGGAATCCAACTCAGGCAGCGGGAGAGGTCATTATACGATTCCATCCAGACATAGTTAATACTAACTTTGTGGATGACGCTTCGGTAAGCTATGGAACTATATCAGAAATCATTAATGATCCTACACTAATTAATTCCATGAGTAGTGCTTTGAATGGAGGTAAAGATTTTTCCAATTGGAAAATGCTAAAAATATTCCACGGATTAAATACTTCTATTACCACTACCACCACAAGGACGGGAGAAGTGATACCTATACCAAGATTGTGGTCAGCTATGGTGTTAAAGTTGGAGAATGGAATGAGTGTGAGTAATGCGGTTAATAATTTAGAAGCAATATCTTCGGGTATTTTGTATGCTCATCCCAATACTGCATTCTCTGGTGATACACCGAATGATCCAGAATATGGTCTTCAGCAATCCATAAAGAGCACT
>JBCCJE010001112.1:0-1624 GCA_039027925.1 Bacteroidota bacterium | reverse complement strand
ATGAATTGAGTATGTGCTCCAGGATTAAAGTATTGACTCGCTATACCCGCCGCATCAGTCAACTGCATGGCACCTTCTAATGTCCAATCGGTAGGGAGTCCCCCTTCAAAATCTTCTGTAAAATATTGTGCACTCATAGAAAAAGCACAGCACACAAAAAGCATTGTATAAATTCTTTTCATAATAAAAATTTTAATGTTTGAGTAATTTTAAAATTTAAGGCAGGCAAACGATAAGGATGTCAGTATTTTGAATGCCCGAACAAAAATAGTTAAACGGAAAGACTTTACTGTTTTTTTCTTTAAAAATAAGTCATTTGTTAAGTAGCAGACTTTTCAAAATAAAACAAATTACACTCTCGCATCCCATCATCTCATAAGTCCTAACTAAGACAGCCTACAAATTAGAATTACATTTTCTTTACCTCGCAATTTATTTTCTTATCTTGACAGCGTATTTATTGACAATACCTTGACAATTTACAAAAACACTAAACTGCCTAGTTTATGCACGTTGCGATTATCGGTAATGGAATTAGTGGTATCACCGCCGCAAGATTTATTAGAAAACTGAGCGATCACAAAATTACGGTGATCTCCTCCGAGACTGACCATTTTTTTTCCCGAACGGCTTTGATGTACATTTATATGGGACACATGAGATTCGAGGATACCAAACCGTACGAGAATTGGTTTTGGGAAAAAAATAGAATTGAACTCAAAAGAGCCTACGTCAAAGAAGTAAATACTTCCGATAAGGAGCTTATCTTTTCGGATGGCGAACGCATGCACTACGATAAGTTAGTTTTAGCGTGTGGCTCTACTCCCAATAAATTTGGTTGGCCAGGGCAAGATCTGGATGCAGTTCACGGATTGTATTCCTATCAGGATCTGGAAGCAATGGAGCAGCACAGCGAAGGTCTGAAAAGAGCCGTCATCGTAGGTGGTGGACTTATCGGTATTGAGATGGCGGAGATGTTTCATTCGAGAAATATCCACGCTACGTTTTTAGTGAGGGAAAAAAGTTTTTGGAATAAGATAATGCCAGCCGAAGAGTCCGCTATGATTAATCGGCACATTTTTGAACATCATCTTGATCTTCGATTGGGCACAGAGCTAAAGGAAATTATTGATGATGGCAAAGGCAAGGCCTGCGCCGCCATCACTAGCACAGGTGAAAGAATTGATTGCGGATTTGTTGGGCTTACCGCTGGAGTTCATCCAAATATCAATTTCCTGGAGGGTTCTGGAATTGAGACCAAAAGAGGTATCCTCGTCAACGAATATCTGGAAACCAATATCGAAGATATTTATGCCATCGGCGATTGTGCGGAGGCGAAGTATCCAAAGCCAGGCAGAAGACCCATCGAAGCCATTTGGTACACCGGAAGAATGATGGGAGAAACGGTAGCCTACAATATCTGTAATGGAAAAACGGAATATGATCCTGGCATCTGGTTCAACTCTGCTAAATTCTTGGATATTGAATACCAAGTATATGGTGATGTACAATCCAAACCACCCGAAAACCATACTTCCATCTACTGGGAGCACGCCGACGGTAGGAAAAGTATTCGAATCGTTTATGATAAAGATACGAATGAAATCCTCGGATTCAATTTGAT
>JBCCJE010001111.1:0-1628 GCA_039027925.1 Bacteroidota bacterium | reverse complement strand
CCATCTTTTTTATTTTTTATTCATAATACTCTCTTCAAAAAAGGAAAAGCATAGAAAAGTAAATATTTGTTGGAGTTTTAAAGATTTCCCAACATTGAATCTACCTATCTTCTTTCTTTTTTTGTTAAAAGTGAACTTAAAATTACAGTTCTTTTCTATTTTATACAATTTGAGTATCAAAATGATTTTTAAGTCTTTATTCAAAAAATAGATTTTCGTTTAGCCTCACTAAGAATTTTTACTCCATCGTCAAAAACTGATAAATCGTAGTCGTTCGATAAGTTTCACCGGGGTTCAGTTGAGTGCTCGGAAAATCAGGTTGGTTAGGCGAATCGGGATAGTGTTGGGTTTCAAGGCAAAGTCCAGCGTAGGCTTGATAGACTTTCCCCGCTTTTCCTCGAACGTTGTCTATCCAATTGCCACAGTACAATTGCACCCCCGGTTCGGTAGTGAAAACATCCATGACCCTGCCCGATGACGGTGCTCTCACCGAAGCTACTTTTGCTAGTTTCCCACTCTGATTCTTTAAAACATAATTGGTATCGTAGCCTTTGGCGTATTGCATTTGTGGCGTAGTATCACGCATTCCATTTCCCAAAACAGTATATTCACGGAGATCAAAAGGAGTACCCTCTACGCTAGCTAGCTCGCCCGTGGGGATCAAGTCGGGCGTAGTTGGCGTCACAAAATCAGCATCAATCATTACCTCGTGTTCTAAGATGTTACCACTACCCGCACCCGCTAAATTGAAGTAAGAATGATTGGTCAAATTACAAATGGTAGGTTGGTCGGTAGTCGCTTCGTAGTCTATTTTGAGTTCATTATCAGCCGTCAGCGTGTAAGTGACTTTTACATCCAAATTACCGGGGTAGCCTTCTTCTGTGTCTTTGCTCAGGTAAGTCAATTCCAAACTTGGAGCATCTTCATTTAAGATTTCCCTAGCGTTCCAAATTCTTTTATCAAATCCTTGATGACCTCCGTGCAAATGGTTTTCTCCATTATTTTTTGCTAACGTGTACGCCTTGTTATTTATGGAAAATTTTCCCTGAGCAATCCGATTGCCGTAGCGTCCTATGATAGCTCCAAAGTAAGGATGTGGTGCCAGGTACTGCGCCAAGCTATCAAATCCTAAAACAACATCATCCAATTTTCCAACTTTATCAGGTACTAGAATTGAAGTGATGATCCCCCCAAAGTTGGTGATGTGCACTTCCATTCCGTTGGTATTTTTTAGAGAAAAAAGATAAGCAGTGCCGTCGGGTGTTTGTCCGAACAGTTTTTTTGAAATAGAAGTCATTGGTTGGTTTTCGCTTGATGTTTGTGATTTTTTTTCACTTGGGCTACAGGCTACAAAAAGCAGGATCGCAAATGTAGGTAAAAGTAGGAGGACTCGTTTCATTTTTTCGGCTTTGAAAAATATAGAATGTCATCAACTGGTTTAAGCCAAATCTTTAATATTTCTCACAAATCCATCTCGTCCATTGGCTTTCATTTTTCTCAAAAGATCAGCGGCTGCAGATCTGTCGTCGAAGTCGCCCACTACGATTTTATAAACTGTTTTTCCCTCCAACTCATTGATACTCACAATGATAGGTTGGTCGTATTTGGACTGTAATTTTTCGGCTTGG
>JBCCJE010001110.1:0-1645 GCA_039027925.1 Bacteroidota bacterium | reverse complement strand
CTCGATTTTTAAAAGATATATTCCTGACGGTAAAGAGGAGATGTCCAAAGTTGGATTCAAAACAGATATATCCACCTTCTTTTTGCGCAGCACTTTTCCATCCGTACCCAAAATTGAAATCTGTTGGATTTCGTGGGACGAAGGATTATTGATGATCAATTGTTCGGAAACGGGGTTGGGAGAAATAATAAAATCATCTTCCAGTTGGGGATCAATCGTACGCACCGTATTTTCTACCGTGACCGTAAATTCGCAAGTACCCACATTTCCCGCAGCGTCGGAAGTTTCAAAAGTATTAGTAGTCATACCTACGGGAAAACTAGCACCGCTTTCCAATCCTTGGATTTGCAGAAGCTCAAAATCTGTTTCGAATAAATACCTTCGACTCCCCGAAGCATCTACGTCATTCCAAGTTCCGTTATTTTGTATTACTGTGTAATTTTCGGGAACTCCGCCAGCACCAGCATTATTGGGTTCTCCCGTATTCCAATTGTTGTAAGTAGATAAGTCTTCGCTTTGCCAAACAAAAGTTCCTTCAATATCTACATCGTTGTAGCCAATAATAATATCTGCAAGCCCATTGTTATTTCTCAGGATAGCATCTAGCAAAAATTGATTTTCGTCAGCATTCCGAATCGTGCCTAAGAATCCATCTTGAACCAAAGCGTCAATAAAAGCATCCTCGGTAGTGAACAGACCATCAGATAAATAGTAAGACTTATTTCCAATACTTGTCAATGAAGTAAAGTTGGCCAATGGATTGATCGGAGAGCAATTATCCGCAACAGTCACGGTATAATCTACTACCACATCAGGATCACCTGCATTAATGGTAGCAACTGTAAGATCACTAGGGCAGTCAAACGTAGGTGCTTCTGTGTCTTCCACCGTGATCGTAAATTCACAACTTACGGCGTTGCCATCAGAATCTTCGGCGACAAAGACCACAGCCGTTGTTCCGAGGGGAAAGGCCTCTCCTGTTGCTGGCCCTAGAGTTTGGGTTGGTGTGAGCGTACCGTCCTCCGCATCCTCTACCTGCACGTCAAACATTCCAACGGCATCGCAAGTACCCGCAGTACTAATGGTCATATCCGCAGGACAACTAAAAACAGGTGCATTACCAATGGTAGTGTATAACTGAACATCTGCCACTTGATTGATGTCGGTCGGATTGCAAGTGCCCGTGAAGTTGATTCGATAATAGGAATAAGCACTTGAATTTGAGAAAGCAAAAATTCTAGAGAGAAAACGATCAGGAACGCAAGGAATAGCACCCGTAGCGACGCTCTCAAAATTAACGCCATCCGTTGAGCCGAATATTTCAAAATCAGTTGGATCTCTCTCGGGTGCATCGTTGGCAGTCACGATCTCTATCGAGCTAGCTATGACCATCTCTCCCAGTAAATCAACCTCGAAGCCCATACCGTCAGTAGCAATAAAATCAAGAAATTTAGTTGCAGGGTCTTGATCTATGATTTGCTGTACCCCTTCGTTCAAGGGAGAGTTAACCATTCCAAAAGTTACGGCGGTGTGAATGGAAGCATCGAAAATACCTTGACCGCAAAGGGTTGTAAAAGAAATTAAAAAGAGAAAAATAATGGTAAAAATGTTTTTCATAGAACTGGTTTTAAGTTAAGAAATGGAT
>JBCCJE010001109.1:0-1645 GCA_039027925.1 Bacteroidota bacterium | reverse complement strand
GCTGGCGGAAAAGTAGTTAATGTGGAAACCAACGAAACGCTGAGATACAACAAGTAGAATCTGAGAAATCCCCATTTTATTGCCTACGCTAACGTCCAAGCCAATTAAAATGAGACTGCCCTCCATCTTTTTACCGTGGTTGGTATTGGCATCCATTAGTTTGACCAGTTGCCAAAATGAGACCACTACTGTAGCTACCCCCGATGGAGAAAAAGAAATTTCTACAGACGAATTTCTCAAAATATTAGGAGAGAGTTACATCTATGGCTACCCGCTGATTTTGATGGACTTGACTAAAGGTGTATCCACAAATATTGCTGCACCTCACCCCGTGAAGCCCCAAGCCCCTGTTAACCAGTTGGCACATTTTAGAAAATTCCCCGACCATAACTTGACGGCGGTGGTAAAACCCAACGTGGATACTTACTATTCCATCGCTTGGTTTGATCTAAAGGCAGAGCCGTTTGTACTCACTATGCCCGCTACCGAAAGATATTACGTACTGCAGTTTTTGGATGCTTATTCCAATGTGTTCGCTACACCGGGAACTCGAACGACGGGAACAGGAGCACAAAAATTTTTAGTAGTTGGTCCCGATTGGAAAGGGGACATGCCCGCAGGAGTATCCTTAATCAAATCCCCCACCGAGATGGCTTGGCTACTAGGTCGAATTCAGGTGAATAGTCCAGATGACGGCGCTACGGTGGTCAAAGCTATTCAGGACAGTATGCGCTTAGCTCCACTCGCCGCAATGGATAATAAGGAATACACGCCCCCCAAGGGAAAGGTAAAAATGGAACACCAAAATGTAGTACCCGTCAAAGCACTCCGAGCCCTCGATGTGAATACCTACTTCAACCGACTCTCCGAACTCATGGCTACTAATCCTCCGGCTTCGGCGGATTCAGCGATGATTAAAAGGATGGCAAAGATTGGACTAGTGCCGGGCAAGACCTTTAAGATCAGTACCGATAATTTTATTTTGAAAACTAAGCTAGACCGACTACCAGAATTTATCCACCAAAGGATGGAGGAGAGAAGGGCGAATCCCGATCAAAGTTTACTCAAAAATGGATGGATGGCCGTCACGGAGGGTATCGGAACATACGGGACTGATTACCTCCGAAGGGCATACATTGATTTTATCGGACTAGGCGCAAATCTACCAGAAGATGCCGTATATCCCAATTGTATTTTTGATAAAAACGGAAATCCTCTGGATGCCACCCAAAGGTATAAAATACATTTTGCGGCTGATAGCCTACCACCAGTCAATGCCTTTTGGTCCATCACGGCGTACAACGAGGATGAATTTTTGGTGAAAAATGAAATGAACAGATTTGCGCTCGGAGATAGGGATGCGCTCACCTACAATGATGATGGTTCGCTCGACTTGTATTTACAGACCAATCCGCCTAGTTCAGATAAAGTATCCAACTGGCTACCGATTCCGCAAGAAGGTATTTTCTATTTAACGCTCAGATTATATTGGCCCAAAGAAGAAGTGCTGAAAGGCACTTGGAATGTTCCTGCGGTAGTCCCTGTTAATTAGGAAAGTATGATCTTTCATCAACGTAAGTTGTGCAGTACCGACCTCGCCACATTGAGTAGTTGCAATCTTTATATATAAAGAATTGGTTGTTAG
>JBCCJE010001108.1:0-1661 GCA_039027925.1 Bacteroidota bacterium | reverse complement strand
CGCCAACCCAGATTTAGGTATTTTGAAAATGGATGTTTTCCCCAACCCCTTTACAGCAAATATCGTGTTACAAATAGAGGCAACGACCGCTCAACAAATTCAGTTGGAGATTACGGGCGTTACGGGTCAGCAGATCACTCAACAAAGTGTACCCATCACTCCGGGCAAACAATTCATTCCACTAGCCGTTGAAAAAAATATATCCGTGGGCGTTTACATTTTGACTGTAAAAAATGACCTGCAAGTGATCGGCTATTTTAAAATTGTTAAGCAATAAATCTTATGAAAAGATATACTACATTTTTAGTCCTCAGTTCCTTATTATTTTTAGCGTGGTCAGCTTTTGCGCCAGCGGAAAAAAATATTGTCTTGGAAGAAAACTGGGAAACGAAAATTTCACCTCAACTCACGACCAAGGCACTTCGAGGAGAAACTCTAGATTTTTTAGTGATATTAAAAAATCAGAAAGATGTAAGCGAGGCTAAACATCTCAAATCCAAAGCAGCCAAGGCGAACTACGTTTTTAGTCACCTCAGACAACACGCGCGTATTTCCCAAAAAGGTATTTTAAAAATGTTGAATCAGGCACAGGCGATTTATCAACCCTTTAACATTGTCAATGCCATTCACGTAAAAGGCGATTACGAGTTGTTAAAAAAAATAGCACAGCGTACGGAAGTGCAACAGATAAACGACAACTCCCCCGTACTGCTGGAAGAACCCGTCGAAAAAATATATACCAACACGCGAGGCCCCAACGCTATCGAATGGGGGCTTGAGATGATAAATGCCGATGATGTTTGGAACATGGGATACAAAGGACAGCATGTAGTCGTCGGAGGTCAAGATACGGGTTACAACTGGGAGCATCCTGCCCTTAGTGCCAAGTACCGAGGCAATCAAGGCAACACCCCCGATCATAATTATAACTGGCATGATGCCATCCGCGAAATCAATCCGCTACACGAAGACTCCACCTTATCAGCATCCAATAATCCCTGCGGGTTAGATGTTCCTTTTCCCTGCGACGATGTAGGCTCTACCCACGGTACGCACACCATGGGTACGATGGTAGGCGAAGATGGTGATAACCAAATCGGCGTAGCACCCGATGCTCAATGGGTGGCTTGCCGAAACATGGAAAGAGGATACGGTACGCCCTCCACGTACATCGAATGTTTTGAATGGTTTATGGCGCCTACCGACCTTAATAACGAAAATGCCGATCCTACCAAAGCACCCCACGTCATCGCCAATTCTTGGAGTTGTCCTCCTGTGGAAGGGTGTGACTCTACCAACTGGCACGTGATGGAATTAGTCGTAGAAAATTTAAAAGCATCGGGCGTGGTGGTAGTCGTCTCCGCTGGAAATAGCGGTGGGCAAGGTTGCGGAAGTGTAAAAACACCAGCCGCTATGTTCGAACCTAGTTTTTCCGTTGGAGCTACTGCGGCGAATGACACCATCGCAGATTTTTCGAGTAAAGGGGCGGTAACGATCAACGGAAGTGGATTGTTAAAACCCAACGTATCTGCTCCCGGCGTACTGGTACGATCAAGTGTCAAAGATAGTTCTTACGCTTCTTACAGCGGTACTAGTATGGCAGGGCCCCACGCTGCTGGTATGGTTGCTTTAATGATTTCGGCGAATCCCGATCTAGCTGG
>JBCCJE010001107.1:0-1665 GCA_039027925.1 Bacteroidota bacterium | reverse complement strand
GGTAAGTATCAATGGGGAAACAGATGAAAGAATATTGAGTAGTTTTGATTTAGAAAAAGACTTTACGATTTTTAAAAATGCTAACATCAACAGGATAGCGTGGTTGGATAAATATACTGTAGATAGCACTTGGAATGATACTCAACTTGTGAAAGTGAGATACGAGGCCACCGATGAAAAATTGAAAACCAGAAGTATGGAGTTAAATTTTAAAGCTAACGTGTTAAGTTCTATCTCCATCAAAAATAATTCAACGAATCAGGTCAATAGCATTTCACAACACCTTCAATATTTTGTGGGGAAAGGGTACTCCATAGAAAGTTTTCAAGAAACGACATTGAGCGGAACACAAGATTTAAAAATTGAAGTAGAGTATTTGTAGAGCTATTATTCTCTCTTTCATTATCTCTTGTTGCTGAGAATGATTTCGCTATTGTTAGGATCATAAATGGCAAGGACTACCCTTCTGTTAAATTTTCTTCCTTCGGGTGAATCTTCGCCTTTAGATGTAAAATTGTCTTTTTCGGGTTCGGACTCTCCGAATACTTGTGCCATTATTTTTTTGGATTTAATCCCCTTGTTGATTAAGTAACTTCTAGCAGTTCTTGCTCTTCTCTTAGACAATTCGATATTATATTTTGCATCACCCATGGAGTCCGTATGTCCAGAAACCAAAATCTTGTAGTTAGAATTTTTCTGTAAAATGGCAGCTACACGATCTAGCTCACGTTTGGCTTCCATGGTCAATTTAGATTGATCGAATCCAAAAAAGATGTTACTTAAATTTAGGATTTCCGTTGACTCGTCCGAGTAAGTCGAACTCGGTGAAATGTACGGGCAGGGTTTTCCACAGAGTTTGCGTTGCTCTTCGATGTCAATGATGCTAGCATACTTGAATCCTTTGGCGATAGCTTGCTGTTGAACGCCCTTAGCCTTCTCTTGCTCATCAAACTCTCCAATGTAATACCTGAAAATATTATTTTGATCGGTCAACATGTAAACTCCATGAATGCCAACTTCTGAAAAGTGAGAGAAAGGCACTTTTTTTACGTAAGCGGCAAGCTGAACTCGGTAAGTTTGTGCAAATGAGGGAAGACAATAAAAGATAAGAACAAAACCAATAATAGTCTGCTGAACGTGTTTCATAGGATGATAATATTTCTAGTCTTATTCTGTGACTAGGTTCGGGAATTTACCTTGTTAAAAACAAGCGATAAAACATTGATGTACTAAATTCCTAAATAGTGTTATCTGAGCACTAAGTTATAATGTTTCATACATTATATGAAATTTTAATATAAAAAATGTTTAATATTCAAAATTGATTTTAAAACATCGTGGCAGTCGAGGCATATTTCTAAAGAAAAGAAAGAGATGCGGTTGAATACCAAACTTCCGTAAAAGCGTTTGCGCAAAGTTGGCTAAAGTATAGATAGGGTGGGTAGTAGTAAGTAGGTCAGGATAGGTCAAACAAAAAAGTCCTGCTCGGAGCATATACCCTGAACAAGACTTTTTATTCTTAAATTTATCTTAAATTTATTTTAAATCTATCGTGTAGATTATATCAAAACGGCAGCGACCTACTCTCCCACCTTTCGGCAGTACCATCGGCGCTGAGCGGCTTAACTTCTCTGTTCGGAATGGAAAGAGGTGATCCCGCTCGCT
>JBCCJE010001106.1:0-1670 GCA_039027925.1 Bacteroidota bacterium | reverse complement strand
ATCACTAAAGCGTACTTTACTATCAGCGGCAAATTTTTGAGCGTGGATTCGAATCTATTCATACCAACAAATTTAAGCCAATTCTACAGGTTATGTTTTGCCCTACTCCTTTGATCAAATTATAAAATTTTTCTCAGTAAAAATTCACACTCAATTAACGCTAAAAAATAGATATTTGCTCAAAAAAAAACTTATGCGACTCATTATTGTAATCTTCACTTTGATTTGGTTTTCTTGTAACAATGTAAATACCAATCAGCAAAACTCAACTTCAACATCTATGGAAAATACTAAAAAAAATCAGATAGATTGGCAGGGGCACCGTGGTGCTAGGGGCATCCTTCCCGAAAATACTATTCCTGCTTTTTTGAAAGCCTTAGAGTATTCGGTTACGACTTTAGAACTCGATATTGCCATCTCGAAAGATTCCGTGGTGATCGTTTCCCATGAGCCTTGGTTCAACCATGCGATTAGTACTCACCCCGACGGAACGCCCATCACCGAAGAAGAGGAAAAGGATTTAGCTATTTACGAAATGACCTACGAGCAGATTAAAGAATTTGATGTGGGGAGTAGAGGGAATCCAAAATTTCCAGATCAAAAGCCTATGAAAGCACACAAACCTTCGCTAGCCGACATGGTAAATGCTGTGAAAAAATACTGCAAAGAAAATGAGAAACCACTTCCCAATTATAACATAGAAGTCAAGAGTCAGCCAAGCTATTATGATAAAAAAACACCTGCGCCCGCAGCTTACGTAAAAATAGTTTTGGATGAGGTGGATAGGTTAGGTATCAAAGATCAAAGCAATCTTCAATCCTTCGACATCAATATCTTAGAGGAAATTCACCGGCAAAGTCCTTCTACAGTCGTAGCTTACTTGGTTGAAAGCACGGACAGTCTTGCCAAAACTTTGGAGAAAATAAGTTTTAAACCTGATATCTTCAGTCCTTATTTTTTGTTGTTGAACCAAGAAATTGTTGATGCCTTACACGCTAAAGATATCAAAGTAATTCCTTGGACAGTCAATCGAAAGGAGGACATGAAAAGGATGATAGAGATCGGAGTGGATGGCATTATCACCGACTATCCAAATTACATAGAGGAAGTATCAAAAATGTAATTAACTAAAAAACAAACAACAATGAAAAGACTCTCCAAAGATGACCTCTGGAAAGGTATCATCGAAGAACTATTTAAAGATTTTATGATCTATTTCTTTCCCAATCATTATCATCAAATTGATTTTGAAAAAGGCTTTGAATTTTTGGATAAAGAACTGCGAGGTATCCTCCCCGATTCAGAAAACAAAAACCGAAGGGTGGATAAATTGGTCAAAGTATGGCTAAAAGACGGTAGAGAAGAATGGCTACTGATCCACATTGAAGTACAAGGCTACCAAGACGCAGACTTTGATTATCGGGTGTATCATTCTTACTATCGCATTAGAGATAAGTACAATAAGCGGGTGGGCATCTTTGTAATTTATACCGACAAAAACAAAAGCTATCATCCTCAATCGTACGAGGAAGAATGCTTTGGTACAAAGGTAAAACTGACCTTTCCCACTTATAAAGTATTAGATCACCCTCCACAGGAAAATGCTCCCAACGACAATCCATTTTCGGTAGTGATGGAAGCGGTGTGGTACGAGATACAGAAGTTTCAGT
>JBCCJE010001105.1:0-1670 GCA_039027925.1 Bacteroidota bacterium | reverse complement strand
TGTTGATTGATTTTTGATTAGAAATCTGACGAGTATTTTGACTAAAGAAAAAAGAGCAGAGACAAAGTACAGTTGAATCTTTTTCTGTTTCCTTTATCCTTTATAAGTATCCATTACTCAGGATATTGATCGAATACGATTTGGTGTAGCTTATGATTTGATTTAAAAATCCTCGGATTATTTTTGAACACCTTGGATTTCAACAGAGAAGTTTTGGAAGAGCTGGCATTAAAACCACCCTGTAAAGTAGAATGTTTCCATTGGTATTCCATTTCTTTTTCTATAAATAGTTAGATTTGCTGGACAAATCTTGATGCTTTGAGCGAGATTTTAAAACCATTTAAAAAAATAAAAATTACGAGATGAAAAAGATGAAAAATTTAGTCCTTTTGTTTTGCTGCTTCCTCATGTGGAGTTGTCAGTCAGGAGAATCCTCCAACGCTAGTGATAAAAAAGTGCCAACGGAAAAAGTAATAAATAAAAATGCCAGAGTAGTTTCAAAAAAAGATAAAGAGACTGCCAATAAAAAAGGATCTGCCAATAATGCCAAGAAAAAAGAATACGAGGTGCTTCCATTGGACAAGGTGAACCTTCCCGAAGGATTTAAAATCGAAGTATATGCCGACGGGATCAAGAAAGCAAGATCATTGGCACTTTCGGACAAAGGGACACTCTACGTAGGCACGATGAGCAAAAAAGGACAAGTCACCGCCTTGAAGGGCGATCAACGCTACCAACTTTCGGATGGGTGGTACTTGCCCAATGGGGTGGCGCTGAAAGACGGAGATTTGTACGTAGCGGAGGTCAGTAAAATTCATAAGTTTAAAGACATTGAAAATAATTTGGACAACCCTATCTCCGAAGTTATCTACGATGATTATCCGAAGGAAGAACACCACGGCTGGAAATTTATTTCCTTCGGTCCTGACG
The DNA here is from genome assembly GCA_039027925.1 of Bacteroidota bacterium. GTDB lineage: Bacteria > Bacteroidota > Bacteroidia > Chitinophagales > Saprospiraceae > CAJQQY01. The sequence goes on along the minus strand of JBCCJE010001105.1, from coordinate 740 downwards.
GAAAATTGTACGTGCCCGTGGGCGCACCCTGCAATATTTGCTTGAAGGAAGATGAGGTGTTCGCCTCCATCACTCGTATCAATGATGATGGCTCCAACATGGAAGTCGTCCAACACGGTATTCGAAACACGGTAGGATTTACGTGGCATCCTGACAGCAAAGACCTTTGGTTTACGGATAATGGAAGAGACTGGTGGGGCGATGACATTCCCGGCTGTGAGATCAATCGTGCTCCCAAGGATGGGATGCACTTCGGTTATCCTTTTTGCCATCAAGGCAATTTGGCGGAAAATGATAAAAAAATTCCGAGCAGAAAATGTTCAGAATTTACGGCGCCTGCCCAAATTTTGAATGCCCACGTTGCCCCGCTTGGTATTGAATTTATCCCTGCGGGAAATTTTCCAAAAGAGTACGAAAAACAAATTTTGATTACCGAACATGGCTCTTGGAATCGGAGCAAAAAGCAGGGCTATCGCCTAGCACTTTTGAAAATGGACGGAGATAAAGTGACGAGCTACGAGACTTTTGCGGATGGCTGGCTCGATGATAATGATGACTCTGTGTGGGGTCGTCCCGTAGATTTGGAGTTTATGCCCGATGGTTCTTTGTTGGTTTCGGATGATATGGCGGACGTGGTGTACCGAATTTATTATGCGGGGTAGAGTTGGTGGAGTGTAGGCAGTTTATAAATAATCCCTCACGGGGGGGGAAGTTTGGTATTTCCTCCCGTGAGATGTTTC
>JBCCJE010001104.1:0-1681 GCA_039027925.1 Bacteroidota bacterium | reverse complement strand
CGTTAAAATTTTAGACATACGCTTAAACAATTTCAGCGTATTCAAAAATTCTTACCATATTTACGATTTATCATTAAGCATATAATTTTTTGGATGCGTACTTTTTTTGTTTATCTGACCAACGTGTATTCGTTCGTTTTATTTGTCATAATAAGTTTGGTTGCTGTACCAATCAGTATTTTGCTAAGGCGAAAAAATAATCCGTGGGTCATCGGGGGACACCGAGGAAGACTGTACGACGATAATAGCGGGGCACTACACGATTACATCACTTCACATACTCGGCAGGACATCATATGGATTACCTCTAGCTCGAGCGTTTTTGATGAACTGACAGCTCGCAAGTTGCGAGTACTGCACCGCAATAGACTAGCAGCAAGGCTAGCCATACTCAAAGCACCTGTGTTGATTTATTCCCACGGGGAGGATGACTTGGATCTATTTCTACTATTGTGGAGAAATATTCTCGGTACGAAGATCATGCTGAACCATTGTATGCACCATTTGAAGAGTTCGGGTTGTACCCTGAAAAGTTACATCTCTGCACCTCCTATCGTAAAGTATTTATATCGTAAATTCGTTTTTATCAACTTTGATTTTCTCTTGGTCTCTTCGGAACGAGAGCGTCAAAAATTCTCCCGTACCCTGCCTCATTACGCTACAAAAATGGTATTAGGCGGCGGCGCACATTTGGATTATTTTTTCTCCAATCGGCACCGTCCGACCAATAATCGAATTATATATTTTCCTACCCACCGGGAATCAAAGACGGGTAAACAAATGCTTGATGCGGTCAAGCTACAAATTCAATCCAATAAAAAGTTAATTGAATATCTGCGCAGGGAAGGGCTGAAATTTGTTTTTTGTACACATATCAATACCAGCCCGAGTACTCTGGAAGGCTTGGCGGATTGCTTTGAAGTGAAGGTAGATTTTAAGGACATTAAAGAGGAACTAACAACGTGCGCACTACTCATTTCTGATTATTCGAGTCTTTCGTTGGATTATATGGTGTTTGATAAACTGCTGGTATATTTTCCTTTTGATTTGGAGGATTTTACCATCAGGAGAAACTTTCATACACCCACTCCATTCCTCGAAAAACAACCTGGTCCCGTAGCGTTCAACTTAACGGAACTCATCCAAATCATAACGACCAATCAATGGAGGAACAAGGCGGCTTACGCTGCTACTAGAGCATTTTGGGATCAAGAACTATTTCCTTACCAAGCGCCAGTTTATGCGGAGCAATCTTATCAGAAAATTGTTGAATTGATAGGTGGTGGATGAGCGATCTTTTATCCTTTTCGTGCTGGTCGTATCTCCGAGAGATAGTGCCAGCAGATATGCCAAATCTTTTAGCACCGCAAATTAGAATTTAATATTTAGTAATAATCCATTTGACCTTTGCCTGTGTAAATTAATTGTTGTATCTACCAGATGGCAGGTAGGAAGGTGTCGTCCCTCTGGGACTTTGGCGATTTGTAAATACATTATTATATTCTACCGAGATGTCGTCCCGCTGGGACTTCTGAGACCATCGAGGTTTTGGCACTACCTAAAGAGCTCCAGAGGTGCGGCATCTCGGTAGAACATAACAATACATTTACAAATCTTCAAAGTCCCAGAGGGACGACATGTTTTAGAATGGAGAGTTCCTAAATATTAATTTTTAATTTGT
>JBCCJE010001103.1:0-1692 GCA_039027925.1 Bacteroidota bacterium | reverse complement strand
GTCTGTTCCTCTCGGTGCTAGAATATTACTACGACTTAAATTTAAAAGACAAATTTGAACCGCTATTCGGACAGTTCTACATCGGGCAAAATCCTACCCCCAAAGCCAATCAATATTTGATCCTACAATTTGATTTTTCACAGATTGATACCTCTTCCTTTGATAATACCTTCGATGGTTTCTTGAATAATTCGAAAATAGGAGCATCTCGTTTTTATGGCCGTTATCCACAATTTTTCTCCCAAGAAGACATGGAAAGAGTCAAGCAATATGATTTTCCTTCCAAAGTTATTCAAGATGTTCTAGCACAAGTAGAACTGTATGCTCCAAATCATAAAATCTACCTTCTCATAGATGAATACGATCATTTTGCGAACGAGATTTTATCTTTTCGCTACGACGAATTTATGACGATGGTGGGCAGAAATGGCTTTGTCCGTAAATTTTACGAAGCCATTAAAGTCGGGACGCAAAAAGGGATAATTGATCGGATGTTTGTGACGGGAGTTTCTCCTATCACCTTGGATAGTTTAACCAGTGGATTTAATATTTCTAGTAATTTGACCCTCAATTTGCGGCTGGATAAAATGTTAGGGTTTACAGAGGAGGAAGTGATTGAAATATTAGAGAAAGTACAAGTACCAGAAGAAGACTTGACAGATGTATTGGCGGATTTAAGGAGTTGGTATAATGGTTATAAGTTCAATGTAAAATCAGAAAAGAGCGTCTACAATTCCAACATGGTACTCTATTTTGCTGCTCATTACGACGAATTTAAAGAGTATCCAGAAGAATTACTTGACCCTAATATTGCTAGTGACTATAATAAAATAAGAAGTTCTTTCAAGATACAAGGGCGAGAAAAGGAGCATCTGGCACATTTGGAGACCTTATTAGATACAGGTAGATTAAGAACTGGACTAACTCGCCAATACAATTTGAACAAGCGATTCGATGAGGCTGATTTCATTAGTCTATTGTTCTACCAAGGCATCATTACTATAGAAGACAACGAATTTGATGTCAATATTTTCAAGATGCCCAACTATGTAATCCAGCAGCTCTATTTTCAGTATTTTCATCAAATTGTACTGGAACGTAGTCAATTGGATGAGTTAGGCACGGATGTTCGTTATAAAGTAGTTGATCTCGCCAAAAGTGGTAATATCCTACCATTGGTGGAATATACCGAAAAAATACTCCAAGAATTAGCCGTTAGAGATACAGTACGTTTTGATGAAAAGTACATCAGAGCCATTTTTACCGCAGCAGTTTCCACTTCTGGAATCTATATCATTCGTAATGAATTTGAAGTCAAAATACCCATCCAATCAGGTAGCACAGGTAAAGGTTTTGTGGATTTGCTGCTGCTAGAACGCTTGCCTTATCAGCCCAAATATCAAGTACTTATAGAGTTTAAATACCTCCAAAAGAAAGACCACCACCGACTGGAAACCGTCAAGCAAGAAGCTATTGAGCAACTTCAAAATTACTTAAAGCAAGATGAGTTTTTGAACGGATTGAAAAAGCTGAAAGCCTTTGTAATCGTATTTGTTGGTTTTAAAGGAGAGATTGTGGAGTTAGGATTGGGATAGCTAATATAAGTACTCGGACACAATTAACTTAACATTTTATGACGGCATCTTTTCGGTTTATACCGCGTTATTTTTTCTAGCAATAACTCGTTATTCC
>JBCCJE010001102.1:0-1694 GCA_039027925.1 Bacteroidota bacterium | reverse complement strand
GTGAAAACACCATATTTAAACTTTCCAGATTTAAGATAAATATCCAAAGCATTAGTAAATTCCTTTCTGTAATTATACTCTCTTAAAGAACTCTCCAAAAAAGTGTTATCATTTTGATTAATGTATTTGGTATTACCTCCTATTTTTTGGTTGAAGGTATCCAGAACAATATCAAGAAGAAAACTTCTAAGTTCTTTAGCGGACTGACTTTCTGTTAAAAGCATACCAACGTTGAGAAAAGCTTTAAAGGAAAAAACGCCTAATACTGACGTTCTTTGAAGATAATCGGGCATGGTAGCGACATTTGTGTCGTTACCATATGCTAATTTAAACTGTTTCAGAGAGTTATACATTAAAATTAAATAACCACTATTCTTTAGCTCGTCGGAAAAATTTTCAATATATCTATCTATTGTTCTTTCATCAACATCATAATATTGTGCAATTTGTTTTTTGGTAAAATATACCTGACCGTTGTACGTCACTCCTCGTAAATCAAGCTGAGTTTCGATCTCATTGAGAGCAAGTTTATTATTCAAAATATTTAAGCGATGAACACTACTCGTTGTTAAGTCTTTTGACATCATTTAATGATTTAATTTTCAGCACAAAGATATTTAAGTGGTGAATAGTTTCACAAAAATTATTTGGGTTTCATGTATCCTACATCTATGAAAACAAAAAGCGCCGACAGTCACAACCTGTCAGCGCTTTTTGCTTTTTCGAAATCAGTAGCACTTCACAGATTGTTTTGTAATCCACGAATGATAATGATGCTAATTATTATATTTGAGCAAAAATTCATATACTATTTTTCTTTTCTATCAAAGTCGGACAAAAGTAGCAGAATTTTTGCTCATAAGCAAGACAACTATTTTTAACAAACCTATCCAAAAACCTCTTTTTACAAAAGTAGCATCGGATAAAAAATCAAGCATTATCAATTATGGATTTACTATGGGGCATTGATCTAGGTGGAACAAAAATCGAAGGTGTCGTTCTCGAAAAAGGAGGCGAACCCAAACCACTCAAAAGGCTACGCGTTCCTACCGAAAGGGAAAAAGGCTATCAACATATCCTTAACCAAATCTCAAAACTCGTAGAAGTTTTAATTGCAGAAACGGGAGTCAAACCCGATAAAATTGGAATAGGGACTCCGGGAGTGATTGATCCGATTTTGCAGACGATGAAAAATTCTAACACTACGGTGATGAACGGTATGCCATTCCAGAAGGATTTGGAGCGACTGCTGAAAATGCCGATTACTGTAGCAAACGATGCCAACTGCTTTGCGGTAGCAGAAGCTAATGTCGGGATTGTCAAAGAAAAAATGCCAGATGCCAAGGTAGTGTTCGGAGTGATTATGGGATCTGGTGTGGGCGGAGGAATTGTAGTCAACGGAAAACCCATAACTGGTCGGCAAGGAATTGCGGGAGAGTGGGGACATAATTTCCTACACGATTCGGGGGGAGATTGTTACTGCGGGAGAGTGGGATGCGTGGAGACTATTCTTTCTGGAAAATCACTAGAACGATATTACCAAGACCTCACGGGAGAGCATAAACTTTTGCGGGACATCGTAGAAGCGTATCACAGGGGCGACGATGGCGCAGCCGCTAAAACTGTAAAACGATTATTGAAAATATATTTTTTCACTTCTTCGACACCTTCTGTGTACAATAAATCAACATTGC
>JBCCJE010001101.1:0-1697 GCA_039027925.1 Bacteroidota bacterium | reverse complement strand
GGATCAGGTAAAAGTTTATCGGGGAGGATTTGGCTCTGAATACGGAGGTCGAGTAGCGGGCGTGATTGACATCAGCAGTGAGCATACCATCCCGCCAAAAGTCAAGGCTGACGTAGGAATTAATTTTACGCACGCCGATGCTTCTACGACGATTCCGTTGGGAAATAAATCTGCATTGACCCTGTCGGCACGGAGGGCTTATACCGACCTCTTAGAAACACCTACCTACCAAAAATTATCCAGGAGGGTTTTTCAAAAGGGAAAAATCAACGAACAGCAAGCCCTCATCGAAGATGGCGATGATGAACTGGATATCAATCTTAATTTTGTGTTCAATGATTTGAATGCTAAGTGGCTTTTCCAACCTAATGAAAAAAATAAAATCTCCGTAAGTACATTTGGGATTTTTGATCAACTGGAGTTTACATCTATCAGTACGGAGAATGACCTGACAGAATTGGATCATTTGAATTTAGATAACGTAGGATACAGCGCACAATGGCAACGGCCGTGGGGAGAGCAATGGACTAGCAACATGAGGGTTGCTTACACTAAATTTGAAAGTGACTATGAATTTAGCTTAGGTATCCTAGATACGATTGGTGCTGAGACTGAGTTGGAGAGACTCCAACGGAATACCGTCGAGGATTTGTCTTTTCAATGGAATAATAATTGGCAACTCTCGAAAAATGTGAAACTCAATTTCGGTTATCAGTTGGCTGCGCTGAAGGTGAAAACAATCTTTCAATGGGGTAATGATGAAGAACAAGGGATCATTAATGGGCAGGTAAAAATTCATACCCCTTACGCTACTTTGAGTCCTAATTTTGGCAATCAAATCAAAATGGACTTGGGACTGCGTTACAGTATTGACCAAGTGAGTAAGATCAGCACTTACGAACCTCGTTTTTCTTTGTTTTATTTACCCAGTAAAAATTGGCAATTCAAACTCACCTCTGGTATCTATCAACAATTTATCAGTCAAGTACTAGAGTTGAATGATTTGGGATTCAATGAGCAAATATGGGTACTCCCAAGTGACGACGAAGAATTTCCCATTGTGAAGAATAGAAGTATTGCTTTTGGCGTACATTACCACCTCCCAAATTTTCAGATTGAGGTAGAGGGCTATCGAAAAAATCTTCGAGACCTTTCTTTGGCTTCTCCTGCTTTTTTAAATTCAACCACAAATGCAGGTGATGATCCTTTTGAAACAGGTGATGGAAAAGTACTGGGTGTAGATGTATTGTTAAAAAAGCGCTGGTCTAAATATCAAACGTGGTTGAGCTATAGTTGGAATAGCATCCAGTACGAGTTTGAGGCGATCAGTTCAGCGCAGACTTTTTCAGCACCACACGAAAGGCCTCACTCTCTAACCTCAGTTCATATGTTGAAATATAAAAATTGGCAGTTTTCATCGAGTTGGCGATTTGCCTCCGGAAAAGTGTACACCGAAGCAGTAGGGGTAGATGAAGATGAAATTGAGCCATTCTACCCAGATGGTCAAATTAACAATAGCCGACTGCCTACTTATCATCGTTTGGATGCTTCGATTTTGTATAAAATTCAACCTGAAAAAAAGAATACGGAAGGGATGATCGGGATGTCATTTTTAAATATTTATAATCGAGAAAATCTACTAAGTCGGCAGTACACCATAGGAGAAGATGAGGATACAGGAGCATTTGAATTAATTG
>JBCCJE010001100.1:0-1698 GCA_039027925.1 Bacteroidota bacterium | reverse complement strand
CAAGAATATACTCCGCCAACTCTTGGGGCAAAAAAGCCTGCATACCTTCTACAAACTTTTTGTGGCTAAATAATGCTCTGATGCCGTCTTGGACTTCTTGGTCGGTATAGAGATTGATTCGATTTTCTAGTTGGTGCATTACAGTTTTTTACGGTTGATGATTTTGGTCGTAAATATAATCATCTGCCCACTTAAACCTAATTTCTCTTCCCAGAGAAATTTGATTTAAGCGAGACAAATACCGATCTCTAATGTACGCAATGCGGGGGTAGCCGCCCGTCGTCTGTCCATCTTGTAAAATAATGATGGGCTGACCACTCGGTGGCAACTGAATAAATCCAGGCAAAACGGGTACGCTGTTTTCCAATTGGTAAGCCGTACTTTCGAGTTGTTCTCCTGCTAAGCGCAGCCCCATCCGACTACTGTCTGCCCCAATCGTAAAGGTGGTATTTGTCAACTTTCTTTTTTCTGCATCGGTCAAATAATCGTACTCCGGTCCCGGAAGAATGGGAATAATATTTTTGGAAAAATCAAAATCCGGCGATCTCCATTTGATGATGTCTCCCTTTTGTAACAATCGTCCTGCGTAACCTCCCAATTTTGCGTTGGTGTAGGTCGAGAAAGAATGATAAACTTGTGGAATCTCCAATGTGCCTTCCAAGGCGAGGTATCCCCGCAGACCATCTTTCGCAAATTTTCCCCGCAGTACGTCGTTTTTTTTGAGGGTTAAAATAACGTAACGTGGTACGGGCGCGTCATTGATTTTCCAATCAAAATCAGCTCCCGTAAGAATAATGTTACAAGGGTCACGAAAAATGATGTGCGGAGCGGTAGAGGTACACTCCAGCAGCGGACTGTTTTCATTTTTTCCTAACAATAAATTTGCAATTTTCGCAGCGTTCTGATCCATAGCTCCCGATGCGGGGATGGCGAAATAAGCCAGACCTTTTCGTCCGAGGTCTTGAATGCTAGTCATCCATCCCGATTTTATAATCTCTAGGCTAGGCATGGTATGCTTTTAGGGAAATTTTTTGTGAGGCGAGTTGCTCAAATGCTGCTGCGCTTATCGGCTGTAAGATCACCTTATCTTCTAGGTTAAAAGCTACGGGAGGTAAATCCGTCAAATTTAAAACTGAGATGGGCAACTGCCCGATCACGTGCCAACCACCGGGACTATCAATCGAGTAGATGCCTAGGTACTTTCCTCCCATCGCTAAGGAATTTGCGCTGATGTATTTGGAGGGATTTTTTTTTCGAGGTACGTACAATTCTGCCGGCATCTCTTGCAAATAAACGAATCCCGGTAGGAAACCAAACATGCTTACTGACCATTCGGTTTGTACTAGTTTTTGGATTACCGTTGATCGGCTTAGCCCCGTGGTTTTTTCCACGGCGACCCAGTCCTTGTGATTATTGAAGTGAATAGGCAATTTGTAAGTGTTTTGTTGGAAATCGTTAGTGGTGTTCAAATTTTGCAGCAACGCCAGATGGGCAGGTTCAAAATACTTATTCAATTTTACACAGACTTCCGATTCGGTGACGATTACTTCTTCCGCAAAGTGAAAGTTTTTTTGGTAGATGGCTTTCCCGATTTTTTGTAAAGTCTTTCCTTCTTTTGATGATAAGATCAAAAAGTCGTTATTAAAATTTTTTAATTCTACCTCTAAATTATCGAACCGCAGCAATGTTGACATTTTT
>JBCCJE010001099.1:0-1699 GCA_039027925.1 Bacteroidota bacterium | reverse complement strand
GTCGTCTTTATCCCACTAAATGACAAAAAATGATTTGTCAACTTTGTTTTTAAACCGATGATTCGGTATTCAAATTTTATTTTCATAAACCACTAAATTTTATTTGAAATGAAAGCAAAAAAAGCTGCACCTACCAACAAAAATGCCAAAAGAAAAGAAGCCCGCAAAAAAGCAGAAGCGCAAAAAGCAGTAAAAAAAGCGGTAAGAATGGCAAAAGGTAACGCTGCACCTTCGGGCAATGCAAGGAAAGGAAAATCTTCTGTACCTCAATCCAAATCTGGTAAGAGAAAGTAACTCCTCATAAGTATTTTCTACTTAAAACGGCTCAGTCAATTTGCTTCTCCAAAAAAAAGAGGCGAAATGACTGAGCCGTTTTTTTTGCGCAGAATGATGTCATGGAATGTCAAAAATGCGCAGAATATTCCAGTACAAGTGAATAATCCAATCAAAGTAATTATTCGGCTCAAGGGAGGAGAGTATGCCAAATTGAGTAGCCCCACGTATCTTAGGACTACTCAATTTGGCATCTCTCGTTTCTCCCTCCCTCCACAACAATCCCCCCAAAGTACTGTTTCCTTTATTGTCAGAATTAATTTTCTAATTTTGTGCGCCCAACAATTATTGGAAGGTTTTAAAGTGAAATTTTAATGGTAAAGATAACCGTGATAGATAGGGAAGATGAGCCACACGAATTAGATGCGCCTACGGATATGGCTCTCAATTTGATGGAACTCTGTAAGGCTTACGAACTACCCGTAGAAGGTACTTGTGGAGGTATGGCGTTGTGTGCATCTTGTCATTGTTACGTTAATTCTGAACACGAACTCCCTACCCCCTCGGACGACGAGGAAGACATGCTCGATCAGGCTTTCTTTGTGGAGGACAATAGCCGCCTAGCTTGCCAGATCAGACTGACCGATGAGTTGGAAGGACTGGTGGTGAAGTTAGCCCCCGTTGCGGATTAATTTGCTGGGTACGTTGAATCGTAGCACCTCATGCTTTCCAACCATTTGACTATTCGTCATTTTCTAATTTACGCTTCCTTTTCCCGAAAATTCATTTCCGCCGAGCGCATAAATAATCAGATATATTTTTTTTGTAATAAGAATATGCGTAATTTTCGGCTTCTTATGAATCTTATCTCTCCTAAACTGTCTCTTCCGTTTTTGCTAGAATTTGTCCAAAAAAATAATTTATCAAGCAACATGGACTCCGTGTTTTTTAATTAATTTTGCGCATTAAAACAAAACAAGTTTATCCCCATGAATCGGTTATACCCAACGATAGCCTTCCTGCTTTGCTGCCAATTTTTATCAGCCCAACAGCTTCCCTTATTTACTCAATACAGGCAAAATATTGGTATCCTCAATCCCGCCGCCATCAATAGTGATTTTCACCTGAACGAACATCGTATTTCCTTCGGGGCTTCCTATCGCAACCAATGGATTGGATTCGATGCTACGCCCGTCACCCAAACTATTCGGGGAGAATATGTATATGACGGAGGTACTGGTGTAGGACTCCAATTTGGTGGATACTTAATCAATGACCAAACGGGACCTACTGGATTCACGGGGGTCTATGGAAGGCTCGGCGGAATACTGACCGAAGATGCAACGTACAGCGGATTATCTTTTGGGCTAAATATTGGTGCTGTTCAGTACCGTGTCAATGCTTCCGAACTGGTGACGAGAGACCC
>JBCCJE010001098.1:0-1711 GCA_039027925.1 Bacteroidota bacterium | reverse complement strand
TTACTATCTCCACGGGGTTATCAAAGTGTAGGGACTAAGTAAGATTCGTCAACATTCTTAATTTTTAATTATTTTTTATTCACTAAAAATCTTTCTGCGAGCCTCTCCAGAGTTGCTTCTAAGTTTGCGGTATTAAATCGCAAATTCACCGCCACGTGGTTGACGCCAATATTTTTTAAATGATCGAAAAATTCAACCAACGGATTGATTCCTATTCTAAATCCCAGATGAATGGGTTGTGGTGCAAAGTTATCATCCTCGTGCAAATCCACGTAAAGTGATTGCATAAAAGGTTTGCCGTAAGTTTGATGCGCTGGAATCGCTTCCCGCCATTGGCTAATGTTGTGCTCCTGCATATATAAATTGCGCGGATAATAAATCCATCCATCGGCATGTTCGCCTATCCATTCCATAGATTGGCGACTGTGTCCAGTTACTAGCATTGGGATTTTATGAGTAGTTGCTTTGGGAAGGACATCTACATTTCCCCTCAATTTTCCGAAATGATTATCCGCTAAGATTGGAAAATTATCCTGTGCTTTTCGGATATAAGCAAAAGCATCTCTAAAAGCTGCTCCACGATTTTCGTAGTCAATATTCATGGCGGGATACTCTTCGTAGCGATCACCCGAAGCAACTCCTAACAATACTCTTCCGCTAGAAAGCTGATCTATCGTCGCCACGGATTTTGCTACGTGCACCGGATGATGTAATGGCAAGGCGATACTAGCAATTCCCAGCGCAATGTTTTTGGTTTGTCCTGCCAAAAATCCTAAATAGGTGAATGGGTCGTAGGTTTGTCCCGCATCCCCAAAAGTAGGTACATTCAGCGGAACGTCTCTCACCCAAAGGGCTTTGTAGCCCAGTTGCTCTACTAGCTTTACTTTTTTTAGATGATCTTGCATCTTAGGCACAGGCCCTTGGACGTATCTTTCGATAGGAATAACTATCCCGATGCTAAGCCGATTGGGTTGGAAAACACTATTGTAAGCCTTGTTGATGGATTCGAATTTTTTTTGCATCAGTTATTTTTTTGTTAGGGGAGGAGAGAGGCGATACGAGAGATGAGGGAACATAAAAATTCTAGCTTTTTCGAGATCTTCTCATCCCTCCTCTCTCCTCTCTCTTCTCTCTTCTCTCATCCCTACCCCCACTTCCCAGCTACGCAAAATCATCTTTTGCTTCTATCAGATAATGATGACTTTCGGAACCTTCGGTACGTGCTTTCAAGTGAGGGGCATACGCTGGATCATCCATAAAAGCTTGAGCAGCTTCCTTAGATGGCCACTCTATAATAATGCGCAGTCCAGCTTCTTTTTTAGCACCTTCTATTTGTTCGTGGTTAGCCGTACGAGCTAGATATTTTCCTCCGTGCTCCGCAATGAGTTTGTTCGCCGTTGGCAGATAATCAGGAATCCAATCTTGGGTCTTTGGGGTTACATCTAAAACTGAATAATAAGTCATAATTTTTGATTTTGATTTTATTTAAAAGATCTATAATTCTTAATTAGGGTTGTACAAAGTTTTTTGGAGCTTTGGGAAAAGTGTTTTTGTTGGTTGGTATTTGCGAGTTTAGATAAACGGGGTCGGTACTACGTACCTCTAGTGGTATTGCAATTGGTACTTTTCTACAAACGGTGTCGGCCTCACAGGCCTTATTCGACTGCAAGGCTTTAAAAGGTCTGGAAGACCGACTCCGTTTGTAGAAAAT
>JBCCJE010001097.1:0-1711 GCA_039027925.1 Bacteroidota bacterium | reverse complement strand
TGGGGTTTAGTGAGATCACATTTAGTATGCTAAATAAAATCTATGTGTGGATTTAATTGAATGATACTTTATTGTGTATCAACTTTATACCCGATTGTGAAAATAATAATATTAATTCAGATACCCATCTCGTCAGATAGTATTCGTTTGACCTTTTTTTTCATTAACCCATTCCCAATGGTTCTTAGGATGATTTTTTATCAAACAAAAAAGTAATGATATTCTGTTGGAGAAGCAGTAATTTACTTTCCGTAGCTTTTGATGTCAGTACTGCCGTTGTTGGTAGAGACCGCTTACTCTTTTTCCAACTTCCAAGTTCTTATCCATTTATATTTTGTAGTTCTATCTGACTTGCTGCCATGTTCGACCAAGCCGCCATCTTCGGGAATCGGATTCCAGTAGTAAGTTTCGATGGCCATTTGTAGATACGCAGGGACATCCCAAGTTACCGTTGGATTGAGGGTATATTGATATTTACCATTGAGGAAAAATAGTATTTCTTCGGGAGATTTCCACCACGCCCCGTACACGTAGTATCGTTGGTGATTTTTTTTCTTGAGTAAAACAAAATCTTCGTCTCGCTCACTTTCGGGATGACACTCTGTTTTTCGGTGGATGGCATTAGAGTGAAAAATATGATCCCATTCTTTTGCCCAATCGTCAGTTTTTTCCGTGGTTCTACCTACACATTCTTGAATGTCCAATTCTTCTTTTTTTTCGCAATTGTATTTTGTCATCAACCAAAATGTAGAAGACATGACAGTTTTGTTAGCTTTCATTTTACATTCAAAATACCAACCTACCTGACCAGGATGAATAGAACGGACAATCGCTCCTTGATGTGTAAATGTTTTGTTATCCACTCTGACAGTATCATCCAATTTGCCGACAGTAACTTGCATTTTACCATCTTTAATCTTTACATTTTCGGCTTTGAATAGGGCGGGTGGTCTGCCTATCCACGTCCAATCATTGCCCACGGGTTCTTTTTGCCACTTAGTAGCATCCAGTTCTGAGCCTTTAAATTCATCAGACATATTTTCAACTTTAACCCATTTCGTGTTTTCGGGTTTGGGATCTTGACCTTTTTTGAAAGTGGGCTGGGCTTGCGCAGCTTTTACTACCATTACGAAAAATAAGAGGAGGGAAAATTTGAGGAGGGTATTATTTTGGAAGTGTTGCATATTCGTCCGTTTTGAGTGTTTGTTTTTTTTATATTGCTGATAGAGTGTAGTTAGCTAGTGATTGCTATAAAGGTACGAAGTCCTAAAGATTTTTAAGCCTACCGACATAAAAGTTTGCATGTTTGAAGTTTACTTGTACCCACAAAAAAAGTCCTCCTTTTGGAAGACTTTTTTTATTTTTTGAAAATGATAGTTAGTGGCAGATTTTTATTTGCTACATGTGTTTTTTAGGTAGATGCTTAAAAGACTTGATTAGATAATTTTTCTAAAGATGAGCAACCAAGAATTTATCTCGCCTTACCTCTGACATTTTCTACAAACTCTACCGAAACACCAGCAATATCTGCAATTCCCTTGTCTGAGTAATTAGGAAACTTTATAATCATATTTTTGACTACTTTTTCTATTCCCTTTTCTATTCCTTGGTTAATCAACATATCATAAGTACTCATCGTAATATTCTTTAATTGATTAGGTAATTTTTCTAAAGATCAGCAACCGAGAAGTTACTACGCCTTACCTCTGAC
>JBCCJE010001096.1:0-1714 GCA_039027925.1 Bacteroidota bacterium | reverse complement strand
TGTCACTATCTAGGACAGTTCCAGTAATTTCGATTTTTTGATTTTGAGCGGTGAGAAAATTAGAAAGGCAAAGTAGTAGAATTAGAATCTTTAGGCACTTCATTTTATGCAATTTTGAGTAAATAGGTTTTAGTAAAATAACACTACAAAATAAAAGGAGTTCTAGGAGACCTGAAAATGAATTCTTTGAACGACAAAAGTAAAGGGGTAAACAACACGGGGAAATATTACGATGATTTGGGCTGCCGATTACCCTAATAAATATGTCGTTGATACGATAAATTTTTCAAATCTTTCATTGAACAATTATCTTTGGCTCAATGCAAGCAAAAAATAAAATCACAAAAAAATCCACGCAGGAAATCATATTCCAAATCGTATTACACGCTTTGGTATTTATTTTTTATTCCATAGAAAGAAATCAGACGAGTATCCCACCGTATAAGTATGCTTTTTTTGCCAACTACATGGTGGCAGCGTTGGTGATCAACTACATTTTGCTACCCCGTTTTTACTACCGAAAAAAAACAGTTTCGTTTTTTGTATTTGTATTGTTGGTGATCATGGTAGTCATCTTAGTAGAGGAATTTATTTTGGAAAAAATATTTTTTACGGGAAGTCGAGCCAACACTTTTGGAGGTTTATTGCTGACGATGGCGCAAGTGTTGCCAACGATCACAATGCTGTCGGGATTCAAATTTGCTTGGGATGCCCTGGGCAAACAGCGGGAAGTGGATGAATTAAAAGTAGCCGTCAAGGAAAGCGAATTGCAATTTTTAAAATCCCAGATCAATCCTCATTTCTTGTTCAATAATTTGAACAACCTCTACTCCTACGCCATCGAACAATCTCCGAAAACACCCGAAATCATTTTAGAGTTATCGAGTTTGTTGCGATACATGCTCTACGAATGTAAGGAAGACTACGTACCACTAACCAAAGAGGTGGCTCAGCTCGAAAACTTTATAAACCTCAGCGAAATGCAAATTGAAGAGAGAGGTACAGTCAACTTTTCTACCCAAAATATACAATCAAGCTATCGAATTGCCCCCTTGATTTTGATTGTTTTTATTGAAAATGCCTTTAAGCATAGCACGGCGAGTCAGTCAGAAAATATTTCGATAGCAATCAATCTAGCACTTACAGATACTGGTCAATTGGACTTTGTATGTAAAAATTCTTTTTTGCCACAATCGAATACGGATAGCCTATCGCACGGGATTGGTTTGGAAAATGTGAGGAAACGATTGGAGTTGATGTATCCTAGTGCACATCGGTTAATCATTAGAAATAACAATAATATTTACAAGGTGCGTTTGAGGTTAGATTTATCTGTATAAATTAAAATGTCACCAAGTCACGAAGACGCAAAGATTTTTTCCTTTGATTGAGTCTTTACCCCAAGTTCCGTATGTAGTCGCCAACGTTTTTTAATTCCTAAGGGATGAAAAGATGGTAGCCAATAACAGAACATCTAAGAGGAATAAAACAACCCCGCATGGATAAGATAGCCCAAGGCAATTAATTGCCTTGGAATAGAAAACCATTGTAAGCCCTTGTAAAACAAAAGTTGGGGACTACATACGGAACTTGGGTTAAGGCAAATCTATAATCATTACCCAATATAGTCTTGCATCGCTTCACCAAAAAAAATCACTTTGAATCAATTTTTTATCCTTAAAAATGTACGTGTTCCCATAAACTAAAAGCACAT
>JBCCJE010001095.1:0-1727 GCA_039027925.1 Bacteroidota bacterium | reverse complement strand
TTTACTTTGAACTCTGAATTAAAATTTCTTCGACTCATGATAGCTAATTTAGTGATTTTTTAAATTATGCTACCTGTCCAAATTTTTGGGGTAAGTCCAGTGTACATAAGATAATAGCAAGAGTTATGTATAAATACAGATGAATAGCTATCATTAGTTTCTTATTTTTACAAGGATTATTTTTTAAAATTATGCTACCTGTCCAAATTTTTGGGGTAAGTCCAACATCTTTTGTTCTAAAATGACAAAGAACTTCTAATTGCAATCCATCCTATTAAGAATATTTGCGCAAATATTTTAATTGGACAGCATGCTGAAATTTTTAATGTCCCGAATCTTCAACTTAAAATTCCTTTCAATTGGGAAGATAAAATTGACACGACTTTTCGAGACTTGGCCCTACCATGACTTAGTAGGACTCAACAGAGTTGAGAATGATGAATTGAGGATATGCCTATCCGATGCAGGCGAGTCTTTAATTTTCAACTCCCCTCATCTTTCTGCCGCTTTGACAATGTTTTCATTCATCTTGTCCACCTCTACTAGGCCATCCCGCAAGCGAATGATACGGTGGGCGTGTTCGGCAATGTCGGGTTCGTGGGTCACTAGGATGATAGTGTTGCCCTGTTCGTGAAGATTTTCGAAAATTTCCATGATCTCCACGGAAGTTTTAGTGTCTAGATTTCCAGTAGGTTCATCTGCTAGGATGATGGCAGGGTCATTCACGAGGGCACGGGCGATGGCCACTCTTTGTCTCTGCCCTCCCGATAGTTCGTTGGGTTTGTGTCCCATACGATCTCCTAAGCCCACCGCCTGAAGTGCTTTTGCTGCCTTGTTCGTGCGTTCGCTTTTACTGATGCCTGCATATACCAGAGGTAGGGCTACGTTGTCGAGGGAGGAAAGGCGAGGGAGGAGGTTAAAGGTTTGGAATACGAATCCAATTTCTTTGTTACGGACTTCTGCGAGTTCTCCATCGGACATCTCACTTACATCTATGCTGTTCAAAAAATAATTACCCGCTGTGGGAGTATCCAAACATCCTAGGAGATTCATCAAAGTGGATTTGCCCGAACCCGAAGGCCCCATTAAAGCTACGTATTCATTTTTTCGAATATCGAGGGTAATGGATTGAAGGGCGTGTACTTTTTCTACCCCCATGATGTAAGTTTTCTTCAATGCTTTTACCGAAATTATGGATTCCATTCCTTATCGTTAGTTCGTTATTTAATCATTTTAGGTACTCTAAAAAAAGCCTCATCTTTATCTGGGGCATTTTTTAGGGCGGCGGCTCGATCCACCTGATTTTTAATTTCGTCCGTTCGCCAAATATTTTGTTGCTCATTGATATAGATGAGCGGTTCTACGTTGTCGGTGTTCACCTCGTTCATTTTTTCCACCATCCGAAGAATATTGTTTAAGTCTTTTTGGATGTGCTCTTTTTCGGTTACGGACAATTCTAGGCGAGCCAAGTGTTCCAATCTTGAAATTAATATTTGGTCTATCTTCATTTTAAAATATTAGATAACTGCGTTGTTTTTATCTGTAAAACGCATTTTGTTAGGAGTTAAAATTATTTGCGCCGCTCTTTTTCTTCCTCCACCAAAAGTCTGTAAAAAATTAGGAAATAAATAATTTGAACCACAAACATTTGCTAAATAGTTGTAGCCAAATTTTTTATAAATCAAAACACTCGTCGTACTTTCGCAGTTCAGTACTTAATCACCTAC
>JBCCJE010001094.1:0-1730 GCA_039027925.1 Bacteroidota bacterium | reverse complement strand
CTTTACTTATCTGCTATCCCGCGAAGTTCTCAAAGCATGGGGCTAGGTAATTACCAATTTTTTTAAATTCTCCCCCGACTCAATCCTTACAACTAACTATGACTAATGTGTGAATACCTCCTACGCATTGGTCTTTACTTATTTTAAAAAACACGTTTTTGGACAAATGGATATTCAAAAAACAAAGTATTCCAAAACTAACATACTTATTATGAGACAAATTCGATTTTCCTTATCCTTTTTTTGCACCTTCTTACTACTAATGACTTGGAGTAGCTGTGGCAAACGGGTGTATCATCCGATCAATAATTCTGCTGCTAGATTGGGAGAAGCTACCGCTAGCACTATCCGATTGAGAAGTTTGCCACCACCCAAAGAAAAAATCGTGGTAGCAGTTTACAAATTTAGAGACCAAACTGGGCAATACAAACCTTCCGATACGGGTGCTAGTTGGTCCACCGCCGTAACTCAAGGCGCAACTACTATCTTGATTAAAGCACTAGAGAACTCCAGTTGGTTCGTTCCCATCGAACGCGAAAATGTAAGCAACCTACTCAATGAGCGGAAGATTATCCGATCTAGCCACTCCCAGTACTCAGCGGGTAATCAGGGGAATAAACCCGTTTTGCCGGCCTTACTTTTTGCGGGTGTCATCCTGGAAGGCGGCATCATCTCCTACGACTCCAATGTGATTACGGGCGGTGCGGGACTGCGGTATTTTGGTACGGGCGGTGGATCACAGTATCGGCAGGATCGTGTAACAATATACTTACGAGCCGTATCAACTAGCAATGGAAAAATCCTCAAAACGGTTTACACTTCCAAAACCCTTTTATCGCAAGCCGTAGATGTAGGGCTATTTAGGTTTGTAAGATTTGGGCGACTGCTAGAAGCGGAGACTGGCTACACCTACAACGAACCCACGGAAATGGCCGTCACCGAAGCGATTGAAAAGGCCGTTGAGAGTCTGATTATTGAAGGAATTGAAGATGGACTTTGGAAACTTAAAGAACCACGTATGATTGTGGACAAAGCTATTCTCGACTACAAACGGGAACGAGAGCGGATACCGAATACCGATATTTTTGGGAAGGAACTCAACAATCGGAGAAAGCAACTGATGATCGGTGCGGGGACTTCTAGTAACTATTACTTAGGAGACTATCCTGGGTCAATCCTCGCTACGGGAGCAGAATTTCAGATGAAATATACACCGAAGCCCGCTGTGAGTGCTTACTTCAATTACGGGCTGAGTAAGTTGGCTACTAAGCAATTTTACGAAGCCGACGTCACTTACTTCGATATCGGACTCGAATATCGGCTTTTGCCCTTCGATGCGATGACACCTTACCTCTCCGGTGGGGGAGGTTTTATCACCGAGAATATTACTGGTCGGTTTGATTTTGGCAATAATCTTTTCCAAAAAGTACACGTGGGGGGCGGTATTGAATACATGCTGAACAATAATGTTGGGCTGAGGGTTTCGGCGGATTACAACTACATCTTTAGTGATGCTTTAGACGAAATAGAACAAGGAAAATATAATGATTTTTTCTGGCGGGGAAATATTGGTTTGAATTTCTATTTCGGTAATAAATTAAGAGGCCAACGAAAATTCGATTTTGAAAAAAACAAAGACAGTTTTTCTAAGTAGTTAAATAACAACGTCTTTACAAAATCAAAATAATCCTAAAATGAAAAAAATACATATACAATTACTGACTGTTTTT
>JBCCJE010001093.1:0-1749 GCA_039027925.1 Bacteroidota bacterium | reverse complement strand
TTCATCACAAGTCCAAGTGAACCAAGTAGAGTTGGACTCAGAGTTAGCCCCCAATCCCCCTAGGCAAGAATTGGCAGCTTCGTTAGGATCGGCTCCCCCACCCGTGACCTGCTGCACCACAAAAGGCGACTTATCACAAAGGATAGCCGCAATGGGACAATCTGACCCCGGCTCAACTGGTGCAAAATAGTTGGCGATACAGAGTTGGAAGCTACCCAACGTACTGCCCGCATCCACCCGAATAAAGTATTCCTGACCGACGACCATACCTCCTTCGTAGAGTTGGATGGTATTATTTTGAATACCCACATCACTTGCGCAACCGAATGTATTGATCGTCCCGTTACAATCTCCTGTGTACAAGGACACTTCGGGTTCCCACATCGTACCGCCCAAGACGGGACTTGATGCGCCAATGATTGTAATAGTTGCGTCCGTAGCAATTGCCGTAAACCTGAACCAGACATCATTATTAGTATTGGAAAAACAAAACGGAGCAGGAAAACCAGACTCGGTTGCTTCTTCGTTGGAGTAGGCGGCCACTTCCGAGCACCAGTTGGAGACGTCGGTTATCTCAATGGCGTTTTCACATTCATCGTTGCTGGGTTGTGCAAATGTAGTGTTAGCAAACAAAAAACAAAAAAGGATTCCGATCAGATATTGATAATTTCTATTCATAATTTGTCGGTTAAAAGCGGTTGTGAGTTGAGTATTCAAGGCTTAATTTTTTTCACAAAAATAACGTTTTTTGTGGCAGTAAGTGTATCGCTAGAAGTATCAGCTAGAAATCATTTGAACGATTCTTACTACTTTAAAGGAGAAAATTTACAAGTCACTTTTGTCAAAAATCTAACGCTTACCAAGACCTGCTATCTTCGAGAAATGTTGGGCAAAAAACATTGGTTTAAGAAAACTTTAAAGCAATTTGTCTGTTCGGCTTCTAATTTTTTAAATTTACGGCTAACTTCGTCGCTCGCTTACAGTAAACTATTCAAGTCGAAAAATTAGATTTTAATTCCTAAGCAACCACTTTATGAGGCTATATATTCCCAACTTGATTACGTTGATAAATTTGTTATGTGGCTGTCTAGCTTTGGTCAGTGTATTCCACGAAATGTACGTAACCGTCTTTTGGTTATTGTTCATCGGAGGATTAGCGGATTATGCGGATGGTCTTGCAGCGCGATATTTAGAGGTAAATTCTCCTTTGGGAAAAGAATTAGATTCGCTGGCCGACATGGTTTCGTTCGGCGTAGTGCCGGGTGCTATTCTTTATATGATGCTCTCTACTCATCCCATGACGCAGGATTTTTATTACGAAAAAATAAATCTGCTGGCCATTCCCGCTTTTTTGATTCCTTTGTTTTCAGCACTGCGGTTAGCTAAGTTTAATTTGGATACGCGCCAGTCCGAAGATTTTATCGGATTGAATACCCCTTCGGTCACTATGTTTGTCACGGGGCTAATGTTAATCTACGAGTTTGATTCCTTGGGTATGGGCAATATGGTTTTTCATCCTTACTTTTTGTATGCTGTCATCGTGATTTTGAGTTATCTTCTGGTAGCGGAGTTGCCCATGTTCAGTATGAAATTCAAAGGCATGAAGTGGCAGGGCAACGAACGCAGAATCATCTTTTTACTTCTCGGCATCACCGCCGTCGTCTTCCTACAAGAAGTAGCTTTTTCTTTGATGATCGGTCTTTACATCCTTTTTTCTTTTTTTGATAAAATCTTTTTAGCGAAAAAATG
>JBCCJE010001092.1:0-1752 GCA_039027925.1 Bacteroidota bacterium | reverse complement strand
CTGTCGGCGTCTCAGAATTTGATACTACTCAATGCGGCCTAAAGGGGCAGCATAATATGTTCAATACCACCTGCGCCATTTACGTCGCAAAGGCACTCGGTGTTGAAGATGATTTGATACAACGGGGTTTGGATACTTTTATCAATGCTCCTCACCGCATGGAACACGTTGCTGAAATTGACGGTGTAGAATTTATCAATGACAGCAAAGCCACCAACGTTGACGCAGTATACTACGCCCTAGCGGCGATGAAAAAACCAGTTATTTGGATTGTTGGTGGAGTGGATAAAGGAAATGATTATTCAGCCATCGAAAATTTGGTAAAAGAGAAAGTCAGGGCCATTGTTTGTTTAGGAGTAGATAATACTCCGATCATTGAAGCCTTTACGGGCAATATTGAAATTATTGAAGAAACGCAAAGTTGTAAGGAAGCAATTCAAGTTTCCCAACAACATGCACACGAAGGAGATGCAGTATTACTTTCTCCAGCGTGCGCTAGTTTCGATTTATTCAAAAATTACATGGACAGAGGCGATCAATTTAAAGCAGCGGTCTATGGGATTAAAGATTAAAGATTATGGATTAAGGATTTCGAAAAATCTTGAATCGATAATCCATAATCTTGAATCCATAATCCATAATCGTAAAAATGTCATTCGGAAATCAACTATACGCTAAGTTAAAAGGAGATCGAGTTATTTGGATGATTGTGGCGGTATTGTCAATTTTTTCCATTTTGTCAGTGTATAGTTCTTCGACAATTTTGGCATATCGGTATAGTGGTGGCAACACCGAGTGGTACTTAATCAAGCATACCATTTTTGTAGTACTAGGATTATTTCTTTGCTACATCTGCTACATGACTCCCTACGTGCGCTATAAAAGTATATCGCCTTACTTAATGCTTCTTGCGATTCCCTTACTTGTGTTTACCATTGGTTTTGGTAAAGAAGTCAACGAAGCAAGAAGATGGATTGAAATACCATTTACGGGACTGACTTTTCAGACTTCGGATTTTGCGAAGCTGGCACTAATCATCTTTGTAGCGAATGCTATTTCTAAAAAGCAGGAGTACATCGAAGATTTTAGTGATGCATTTTTACCAATCATCATTCCCGTATTAATTATATGTGGATTAATTGCACCCGCAGATTTATCAACGGCGGGCGTACTTTTTTTCACTTGCCTTTTGATGATGTTCATGGGGCGTGTAAGTTTGAAATACATTTTACTCTTGATTTTTCTTGGAATTGTCTTGTTTTCTTTTTTAGTGACGATAGGCACTATGTTTCCCGAATTGGAAATCGTTCGGGTGGATACTTGGGCCAAAAGATGGCAGGAATTTACAGATCCTAGTTTTTCTAACATTCAAGTTACGCAATCGAAAATTGCGATCGCAAATGGCGAGTGGGTAGGTGTTGGTCCAGGAAAAAGCATGCAGCGAAATTTTTTACCAGCATCTGAATCAGATTATATCTACTCCATCATCGTAGAAGAATACGGATTAATCTTCGGAGGTTTTCTGATTTTATTACTCTACGTGATTTTATTTTTCAGATGTGTGAAGATTGTTACACAAAGTCCGAAAGCATTCGGGGCGATGTTAGCATTGGGTTTAGGCTTGATGATCTGTATCCAAGCGATGATTAACATTGCTGTCAATGTCAACATTCTTCCGGTCACGGGTTTGGCCCTACCGATGGTAAGCCGGGGAGGAACCTCCATGCTCTTTTCGTGTATTGCCTTCGGGAT
>JBCCJE010001091.1:0-1772 GCA_039027925.1 Bacteroidota bacterium | reverse complement strand
CTTAATCTTAAATTATCAATGTAAACCAACATGAGGAGCGGTTGTACTTTTTCTTCGACTGCAATTTCTTTTTTAGCAGTAGCTGAAGTTTCTTTTTTAGGTTGACTTTCGCAAGTAGATAAAATAAGGATTGAAAATAAAATGGTAATGATTCTCATTGGGGGATAAAATTGATGATGATAGTTTAGAGTTTTAATGCTCTTTTGATAGCTAAAATATAGCCTAAGTGCATAGCCTCGTGCAGGTTATTAAAAATGATAGCATCTTCTACGGATGTCAGAGTAGTTTCGTAGCTCGTGGTGTACGTTCTGAATTCTTTAAATAATTGGTTGTTGTAATCTTCCTCTAGCTTATCCGAAAAAATAATGAGTTTACTTTTGATAAAATCCAACTCGGCTTGGTCAATATCCTGCTCGGGTCTTGTGCCCTTACGGTAGCGATTGATGAACTCATTTTCTAGTAACATTTGATTTCCAGACAATCCATAACATAACAATTGCTGAGTAGCTGGCAGGTGTCCTAAGTTCCAAGCAAGATTATTGTTAAAACCTGCGGGGATAGTGTTGAGTATTTCAAGTGATAATCCTTCCACGTTTTTTAAAACATTATTTCGAGTGATCCGCAGTAAGTCAAAGTGATTTTGCATAGGAGTGATTTTTACGTAGAGATAAATATGGGTAGTGGGAATTGATGTTCGAGAAGGACAAATCTGTTGGTGACTACGTCGCATCTGATTATCCACCTCCCACTTCTCTAGCAGTATGATAAAAAAACAAAAGAGTTTATACTCGAAAGTACAAACTCTTTTGATGGTTGAAAATTTATTTTTGAAAAATAAAGAAATCTACCACTCCTTACCAAACCGATGCCGACCTAATCCCTTGTAGCGACCATCACCAAATACGTACCCAAAAGATACTGCGACATAATTATATCCATCGTTACCACCATTGGAAATAGGATCAGAGAGCCCGTCCAAATTATCAGAAAACACGAATCCGTTAGTAGCTTCTACGCCTATGATGATTTGATTGGGCAGATCAAAGGTTATTCCGATGGATATGGGTAACGTCACCGCAAAGTCACTACTGGATAAAGGTTCGCCTGGGTCTCCGTTGGATCTTCGGTACTGAGATTCGGTAGTGGTGTAAATCATTCCTAGCCCCGCTGCAAAAAAGGGATGAATAGATTTGACATCTTCCTCTCCATGAATAAAATTCCATTCTCCTCTCACCACTAATTCTTTGAGCGAAGATTCGAAGGCATATCCTCTCCGAAGGCGACTTCCATTGATGTCACCATATTTGAGATCATCACCTCCGATACTGGTTATCATACCATTGACACGAACTGCCCATTTAGTACTGATTTGTTTTTTTGCAAAAATGCTAAATCCAATATTGGGATCCACAAAACTTAACGCTTGATCCGAAGAAACATCACCTTGATAAAATGAAATACCTGGACCTCCACCAACGGTGATATCCTGAGCTAATAAGAATAATGGGAAAAGTAATAGAAATAATGCGATAGATAATTTTCTCATAATAAGTTTTGGATTGTAATATTCGTATGATACAATAGTATCATCTTATCGCTATCACAAACAGTATTCCAGAGGTAAAGGAAGAGGAGTATTAAATCAAATAGTGAGGATTTTTAAAGGAAATTTTTTACATATATCTGATAGAAAGAGCCGACAGTTTCAAAACTGAAAGATTTCGGATGGATAGAATGCCAACGCAATGGTCAGTCCTTTTAGGAACGAAGAG
>JBCCJE010001090.1:0-1782 GCA_039027925.1 Bacteroidota bacterium | reverse complement strand
TTGGCAGGCTTGGGCGACAGCCGAAAACGTGTTCTGACCCGCGGACCGTGTCAGACAACTGGACTTCTATTTTCCAGACATTTGGATTATTCATGGCATTGGCGTTTTTGTCGGCAGCAATCAACCTGAATGCGGAACTACGACGAAAAGAAAGTATGGGATTACTCTCCGCTACCGTAGTAAAAGTTACCGTCGGAAAACCTGCCTCTCCCTTGGAGTTGCTGTGGAATGCGATAGTAGGATTTTTTATTGGGTTTAAAGCACTTTATATTTTTCAAAATTTTGAAGAGTTCAAGGCCAATGCACCCGACGTGATTTTATCGGGAAAAGGAGAAATGCTAGGTGGGATTGTTCTCGCCGCCGTTTTTGTGGGCATGAAATACTGGGAAAAGAATAAAGAAAAACTCGATCAGCCCAGAGAGAAACCTATCAAGATTTTGCCAAGTGATCGAACGGGAGACATTACGGTAGTTGCTGCAATAACGGGTTTACTTGGAGCCAAGATTTTTGCTTTGATCGAAACCCCTCAACAGTTTTTAGACGATCCCATTGGCGAAATATTTTCGGGTGCAGGACTGGCAATTTACGGTGGACTGATTGGAGGGGCAATTGGAGTGATCGGCTATCTTTTATTGAAAAAAATTCCAGTCGCACATTTTGCGGACGCAGTTGCACCCGGCTTGATGTTGTCCTACGGGGTAGGGCGCATGGGATGCCAGCTTTCTGGCGACGGTGATTGGGGGATTCCCGTGACGGGGCCGAACCGATACATTACCGATGAATACGATTTGAGTACACCTCCGGGATGGATGTCGTGGTTGCCTGATTGGTTTTGGGCTTACGATTATCCACACAATGTCAATATGGAGGGCATCAAGATAGAAGGCTATCCTTGGCAGTACAACACACACTTGGAAATACCAGTACTATCTACGCCCCTCTGGGAAATTACGGCTGCTTTATTTTTATTTGGTGTGTTATGGGCACTTCGTAAAAGAATTGTTATACCGGGAATGTTATTTTGTGTGTACTTAATTTTCAATGGGATGGAAAGATTTTGGATCGAAAAATACCGAGTGAATGATAAGTACGATTGGCTGCCATTCAGTTGGACGCAGGCGGAATTGATTGCGGTGATGTTGATGGTCTTGGGCGTGGTGCTTGGATTGGTTCTTTGGCAAAGGAGTAAGAAAAAGACTGTTGAAGTAAAAACGTAAATGTATTGTTTTAAAAAAATGCTTTTCGAATATAGCCTTGCAAATTAGAAATTAATCTTCTCATAGCTATGACTAATCAACTCTTAATCTCTAATTTGCAGAGCTACGTTTAAAAAACGGGGTTTGTATTTTTCGGGAAAGCTATCTCTTCGTATCCCAAATCGTAATTTTTCCATTACTATCCAAAAGAGCAAACTGATTTCGCCGAGAAACTCTTAGAATGTTGATGAGTCGAATACGCACACTTTGCTTCCATTGTAGCTTTGGAATTTCCGAAGAAGCATCAAAAACATAAACCTCGTAATTGTTGATAATCACCAATTGCTTTCCTATAAATTTCAAATCAAAAGGAACAATGTCGCTGATGAAAAAAGTATTTTTATGGGCTTTAGCATTAAAAATAGAACAACCATTTTCTGATCCGATAGCGATGATGTTATCAGCGAACGACGATCTTTCCATGACGGTAATCTTACCAATTTTAAAATAATCGTAATTTGGAAGTTTATTGTTTTTAAATATGATTAGATGATTAAAAAGCGCCACGTGATACTTTTCTCTACTA
>JBCCJE010001089.1:0-1787 GCA_039027925.1 Bacteroidota bacterium | reverse complement strand
TGTAGGGTGAAAAATTACGGGATAACGGGAAGTTACCCCGTAATAGGTCACTTTCCCCCTAACTTCCCGTTAAGGGGAAAATTAGATGTCAACTACTTTTATGGCTTTGATAAACTTGTCGAATACTTTGGTTTTTTCTCTGTCTCTCACTCTTTTTCTCAATCAAAAATCTAGCTATTATTTGAACCTAAATTTTTCTGGAATAGAAAATTTCTCTTACAAGAAGATTGAATAGATTTGAATGATAACAACCTGAAGGATGTATAAATCTGAAACGCAAATGTGAGAAAATGCCTATGGAATCCCAAAAAAGGAATAAGCAAAAGAAATTATTTAGTAGCTGCCTGACATATTTATTTTGTAATTCGGAGCAAAGATATTTTACTTGAAGTGGGGAGGTATTTAGTTGAAATGCAACCTTATTTTTGGATTATTTTTCGAAGGAGAATTTTTGCAAGTTTATCTGGATAGTTGACATTTTGTAGCGTGAAAAATTACGGGGTAACAGGAAGTTACCCCGTAGTATAGTAGGTCATTTTTCTTAATAAAAATCTTAATAAAAAAAGGTAGGTTCGACTATATTGCCAAATCTACCTTTTCATTTTCACCCTTTAAATAGTGGCGCAATTTGTAGCTTATCCAATAAACTCCGAAAGTTCAGAACCGCCCTTGGATTCCTCAATTCGCATAGTATGATATTTTGATGGATCTGACTTAATATAATTTAGAAATGGTTGGGCACTCGGAAATGAGGCATTGTCTGTGTAGATCAGAGTTCCTTTTCTAAATTTTGGTTCGAGGATTTTAATCAACGGCAAGTATAAATCATTCCAGCCATCCATCAAGACAAAATCAATTGCTGGCGCTACGTTTTGTAATGTTTTCAGAGCATCTCCTTCCCGAATTTCAATCCAATTGTCTAGTCCAGCTTCCACAAAATTCTGCTGCGCTACCTGACATTTTTCGGGAAGCAGTTCGGTAGTGATGACTTTACCTCCCGTTTCTTTAGCTGCTGCGCCGAGGTACAGGGTTGAGATTCCAAATGAGGTACCGAACTCCACAATGTGTTTAGCCTTTTTTTGCAAAAGCAGATTATAGATATATTCTCCTTGATCTCTATTGATAGCAATGTAGGCGTCTTTCATATCCTTCGGTGTAAGTGGACGAAAGATACCTTTCGCCAATCCTTTTATTACAGTAAATCCTTGTTGGGAAGCCTCACTGTGCAGTCGGCTCAAAGTATTTAATATGCGCTGATCGGTGATTTTATGAATGGTGCTGATCATATTATTTGATTTTTAAATAGTGTAAAAATGGTAGTGATTACTACTAAGGTTCTTCTGTGTATAAAGTTAAGGTCCTTGGGTATGCTTCTCGCTATCCATATGAGCACGAAAACTATCCATTTGGGAAGCAATGCTTTTTTACTTTAAAGCAAAGAATTTCTGGGGAAGGGACTTGGATGGTCAGGAACGAAAATAGGAACTGACTTAGACATACTACTACAGCTTCTTTCCACAATGAGGGCAATACTTAAAATTATTTTGTACGAAATCTGCTGGTATCTTCTTTTTTTCTTTGGCTTCTTCTAGTTTCTCCACAAAGCCCGCACTAATGATTCCCGTGGGGAGTGCCACTAGTCCGATACCCAACATGGCGATGATTCCGCTTACTAATTTTCCCCAAGCAGTAACGGGGAAGACATCTCCGTAACCTACCGTGGTCAGCGTAGCAATTGCCCACCAAAACGTAGAAATAATATCAGGAAACTTATCGGGTTGTGCTTC
>JBCCJE010001088.1:0-1789 GCA_039027925.1 Bacteroidota bacterium | reverse complement strand
TAAAAACCACAAGATAGCTCGTGAGCGCAGCTTATTTTTTTAAGAAAATCCTAAGAAAATGTTATTTAACATTTTCAAGAATGAGTAGAGCGTACACTCCCTGAGGGCTTGACTTAAAATACCTTACTCGATGCCCAAGGCTTCCAAGCCAGCGGAGCTAGGATAAAATGCTCTTCCGTTTTTTGTTCTTTTCTGATAAAAATAATACCCATATGAAATAGATCAATGGTCAGCGTTACCTTCGGATGTGCTTTCAGTTGATTCCAAGCGAGTTCCATTCCCTCGCTCCAATGAATATCATCTACGACAAAAATGGTATCGTTATGAGCATAGTTGAGGCAGAGTTCAAAATACTCCAAAGTGGGCGTGATACGATGATTACCATCCATAAAAATGTAATCTACCTTCTGAAGTTCTCGTAGGGCAGGGTCTAGGGTTTTTTCAAATCGACCCTCTATCAACTTTACATTTGTAATTTTTAATTCTTCAAAATGGTACGATGCCAACTCCGCCAATTGGGGATCGCCCTCCAAGGTGATAAACCTAGCATTCAGTGCGGCTTGGGATTGATACAGGGTAGATATACCGAGTGACGTACCCAACTCCAACATCGTCTTAGGCTTGTAATGATTCACCAATCTGAAGAGGGTTTGACATTGCCAAGGCCTCGAAGCTGAATTTTTTACAATGTCGCTGATGGATTTTATTTTACCATTGTTAGCTACCGAGCCTGCACCGAAGTCCGTGGTTTGGATTTCAGTATGATTTTTTGAAAGTAAAAACCTTAGGTTTTCGGCATCCCTAAAAATGTAATATTCTCTCTCATCCTCCAACACTTCCGTAGCAAATTCGTAAACGAAGGGAGAGTGCACTTGGTAGTAAGTGTCTGCTCGGAAAAAATATCGAAGAAATCGCCGCAGGGCTTTGAGTTGATGCAAGGTTTGATTTGTTTTTTTGCCGCGCCAAAATTAGAAGTTGCAATTGAAATATCAAATTTTGACAAATTAATATTGCCGAATTTGACGTGTAACAATTTTAAGATTTTTTAATTCGTTTGGAACAACATGAAAAAAATAATTATCACTTTTTTACTTTTCTTCGGGGGTAGTGCTGCGCTTTTGGCACAGGCTTACCGAACGGTAGGTGGCCTTCGATTAGGCACCGGTACGGGTAGTGGTATCGCCCTCAGCCTTGTTCAAAAAGTGGGTAAGCGATCCACCATTGAAGGTATTTTCCAACCCAGCTTCAACAATGGTTTTGCCTCGGCGGACTTGCTGTACAAACAGCATAATAAAATTTTGTTCAAAAGATTCAACATCTATTCGGGGGCAGGGTTACACCAAGAGTGGCGACCAAAGGACGATGAAAATGCCTCCAAGGCACACACTGGTTTTTCGGGAATAGTAGGTGGAGAAATTACTTTTAAAAAATGGAACGTGAGTTGGGACTACCTACCCTCCGTAAATGTACTCGGTGGCGATACCAAATTTCGACACCAATCGGCAGTCACTCTACGAATGGTTATCGTACCCAAAAAGAAAAAGAAGATTCATTGGAAGTTTTGGAAAAAGAAAAAAACGAAAAAAGAAATCAGAAGAGAACGGCGCGCAAAAAAGAAGAAAAAGTCCAAGGCAGCCGAAAAGCCTTGGTGGAAGGTTTGGGAAAAATAGAGGAGTGAGATTTTGATCAAGAGGAGCTATTGCTCACCTCCCAACCTAGGGCGATTGGTTCTGATTGTAAGAAAATTTTACTGTTAAACTTTTGTGTAAAATTTGCGAGTTTGCAGGAC
>JBCCJE010001087.1:0-1801 GCA_039027925.1 Bacteroidota bacterium | reverse complement strand
TTTTGGTGGAAAAAAATGGAGATATTTGGGTAGGGGGATTAGGTACTTTATTTTTTATAGAAAAATCTACGGGTAGAGTCACAGATTACAGTCTGCAAATCAAAGACCTCACTAATAATTATTGTAACATTCGGCATCTTTTTCAAGACGACATGGGGCTAGTTTGGATGGCTTCCGAATACGGGGTCATCAAAATAATAGAATCCGAAAGGCTGTTCGATACTTACCTAGAAGAAGGTAGTGAGTACTGTACGAATGGATTTTGTAGTATCCGAGGAATCACCGAAGACGAAGCGGGGAATGTTTATTTTAGTTACTACAATTCCATTCACATTCTAAGAAAAGGAGAAAATACTCCCCGACCCCTCTTTCCCCGAAACGACTATTTTAATTTTCCCTTTGGGTTGACCTATCATAAAAATGCACTCTGGACTGGCAACGGAAGAAGGATAGATTTGATTACCCAAAAGGTGGATACTATTTTTGATAAACCCGCCATTGACTTGGGTGTTTGTATCGTAGCCAATGATGATAATATTTGGTTTGCTTTTCGAAAATGGATTTACGTATATAATCCTGACACTAAGGAACTAGCGGAACCACCGAATCCCGATCAACTGATTGACACTTCAAAATTAGATGCCGCCTATCTTTATCAAGGGAAAACCGAGGAGTACATTTGGCTCTCTACCCTTACCGATGGGTTATATAAAATTGATCCACGGGGTAGCGCAGTAGCCCACTACACCGCTGATTCTTCCTCTGCCATTCAACTATCGAGCAATCAAGTCAACGTCACCTACGAAGATGATTTGGGTAATCTTTGGATTGGGACTGCTGCCGGATTGGATAAGGTGGATCTTCGGAATGATGTCGTTCAGTTTTACTCTACGGACAACGGGCTGCCCAATAATTTTATCAATGGCATCCTCTCCGAAGGAGATACTGCACTTTGGATAAGTACAGATGTGGGCTTGTCGAGATTAAGTATCGCTACCGAAAAGTTGATTAACTTTAACAAAAATGATGGACTGACCGCCAATGAATTTAATCGAGTTTCATTTTACAAAACCCAAGCGGGCAGGATGTACTTCGGAGGATTACGTGGGGTCAACGCATTTTTTCCTGACGAAAAATTTCTAAAGGAGAAAAAAGAAAAGGAGGCTCATCTCATGCTGACGGTCTTTTCAAAACTGGATGGCAGCAACGGCGAAATCACAACGCAGAGAAACCAAATAGCCAACCGTAAGACTTTTGAATTGGCGCACTACCATCAATTTTTTAGCTTTGGCTTTGCGATAGCCGATTACAAGCACCCCAACGAAAATCAGTACAGCTACAAGTTGGACGGATTTGATAGAGAGTGGTCGGAACCCGCAGCGGTAACAACTGCTCGATTCAACAATATACCCGCAGGAACTTATACTTTCAGAGTGCGGGCCAAAGCCGGTGATCGAGGCTGGAATAAAAAAGAGCTAGCCGTAGGTGTTGTCGTGCATCAGGCCTACTACAAAAGTTGGTGGTTCTTGATCTTATGTGGAGTACTCGGCGCGGGCGTGTTTTTTCTGTACTCCCAGTATCGGATTTATCAAATAAGAGAACACGAAAAAACACTCGAACGTGAAGTACAGGTTAGAACAAATGAACTCGAACGAGAGAAAAAAAAGTCTGACGATTTGCTCCTCAATATTTTACCAGCAGATACGGCGGAGGAACTCAAAAAGTACGGAAAAGCCAAAGCCAAAAGACACGAAGCCGTCACGGTTTTCTTTTCTGATTTTAAAAATTTTTCGAAAATCTC
>JBCCJE010001086.1:0-1809 GCA_039027925.1 Bacteroidota bacterium | reverse complement strand
TACCGTCAGTATAGCATTTTCCTGCATCCACAACTCCGACTTTGTTTCAAATCCATTTTTATGATTGTAGATATAATTTCCTAAGATAGTCACCTTCGCATCATCTTCCATGTACAGTTGGCAGCGGGTAGCTTTGGTGTTGTTGCTTTGTCTCTCAAAGCTAATGTTTCCTCCTACTTCAAGCTCTCCCGAGTTTTTTACTTTGAGTCTAGTATCGGCATTGAAGTTATGAGAATTAACGATCACATTATTAGTCACGATAATTTTTCCAGAAGATTCAATGTGCAATCTACCAGCACTTCCTGAACTATTGGTGATCGTAATTTTATCAATGTAAACTGTGCCGTCATCGTGCGTGACAGTATGCCCATTGATAATTACCTCATCACCGATACCCGGAACGCCCGCGGGACTCCAAGTATCAGAACTGGTCCAATCCCCTCCGTCCGTGGAGGTATAAGTGGTAGCTGAGAGAAAAAAATTGGAGGTGAGAAGGATGAGCAAAAGCGTGTATTTCACCATCTTCATGATTATTGGGTGTTTTTTTATTTGCTAAATATGATCTATACGTTATTCGAAAATCTATTGGCGGGAACTTAAGGAATGGTTCAATAATAACTTTACATTTTCTACTTGTTCTTTTTCCTTTCTGCTGCGTTGATCCCGAATACTCGGGACGCCGATGCCCTGCATCGCCTGCGTTTTTCGCCTTGCATAAAGAAAAAATAACTGCGCATAAAATGTAAATTTATTAATGCACCATTCCTAATGTTGACTGGCTACTTCAAAAAAAGCACCAAAAACGCACCACGCAAAATTTTTTCTACGGTTTGGACAATATTTAGGAAGTAGTATCGGTAGCTAGCTTCGTCGCTGTTAGGGAAAGCACCAAGTATAAAATTTGTAATTTTATGCTAAAAAAAAACGACATGGAAATCGGAATCGTAGTCATCGCTGGTCTATTAGCTTTTTATTTTTTAAAAAATAAATACCGCAAAAAGTGGATTGCTCCAACGCAGACCTTTCCCAAAAAATGGCGAACGATCATCACGCAAAAAGTCAATTTTTACAACGCCCTCTCTCCCACAGAAAAAGAACTTTTTGAATATAAGACACAGGAGTTTTTACTCAATCATAAGATAACGGGGGTAGATTGTAACATTGATCTTACGGACAAGCTGCTTGTGGCGGCAAGTGCGGTGATTCCCATTTTCAAATTTCCTGATTGGCGATACGATAACCTATTTGAAGTCTTCCTCTACCCTGCCATGTTCAATACGGATTTTGAAACCAAAGGCGAGCATCGAAATATCTTGGGGATGGTAGGCACTGGCTACATGGAAGGAAAAATGATCCTTTCAAAACCCGCCTTGCACCTAGGATTTGATAATGATTCGGATAAAAAAAATACGGCTATCCACGAGTTTATTCATTTGATTGACAAAGCCGATGGTACCATTGATGGCATCCCCCAGTTGCTTTTGGAACGCCCTTACGTAATGCCTTGGCTGGATTTGATGAATACTAAAATGGACGAAATATACGCACGGGAATCGGATATAAATCCTTACGGGGGACTAATCGAATGGAGTTTTTTGCGGTGGCGAGTGAGTACTTTTTTGAAAGACCAAGACTACTAGCTAAAAAACATCCCGAACTCTACGAACACTTAGAGGAAATATTTGATCAAGACATGGATGCAAGAAATTTGGATCGTCAGAATGTGGAGATTGGAAGAAATGATCCCTGTCCGTGTGGTAGCGGAAAAAAATATAAAAGATGTTGTGGAAGATAAATCAGTCTAACTTT
>JBCCJE010001085.1:0-1812 GCA_039027925.1 Bacteroidota bacterium | reverse complement strand
CACACAAATTATGACCCATGAAAACTAAAAGTATCCTTACGGGAAATAAGGAGTTATAGCATCGAGTCGGCCACTTAAAAGTAAGTGGCCGATTTTTTTTTGGAAAGAATGACGCTTGAAGGTAAGGAATGGTTCAATAATAACTTTACATTTTCTACTTGTTCTTTTTCCTTTCTGCTGCGTTGAAAAGCCTCACCGATGCCCCGCATCGCCTACGTTTTTCGCCTTGCATAAAGAAAAAATAACTGCGCATAAAATGTAAATTTATTAATGCACCATTCCTAAGTCGTCCTTAATCGTCAATAACTTATTACATTTGCAATGAATGCTGATTCAGTTGTTGAATTGTATCACTCACTACGCCTTTCCTTACAAATCAAAGCAATTATCAACAAAATGAAAAATCAAAAACTGACCTACTGGGTCATTACCGTTGCCCTTGCTGGCTTTTTGTTTGGCTTTGATACCATCGTGATTTCTGGCGCCGACCAACCTATCCAACAACTATGGGGAAGTGATTATCCCTGCGTGGCTTGGCTAGAGGTCATTATACCCGTTGGTGATTGTGCTGATCGGTTTCACGGTTTTTTTATTATGTCTATGGCACTGTGGGGGACAGTCCTTGGTTCTCTTTTTGGCGGTATCCCCTGTGATAAGTTGGGTCGAAAAACGACATTATTCTGGATTGGTATCTTATATTTAGTTTCTGCGCTCGGCTCGGGATTGTCAACTGATCCTTATCTATTTTCGTTTTTTAGATTCATTGGAGGGATTGGCGTAGGTGCTTCTTCGGTGGCTGCACCTATTTATATTTCAGAGATTGCTCCCGACAAGCAGCGTGGTCGCTTAGGGGCTACCTATCAGTTCAATATTGTATTTGGAATTTTTGTAGCCTTTTTTTCCAATTATCTCCTTGGGTTGTATCTCGGTGAAAATGCTTGGAGGTGGATGCTAGGGATTGAGGCCCTGCCCGCTGCCATTTATACCTTGATGGTACTCGGTGTTCCCAAGAGTCCACGTTGGTTGGTCTTGAAGAAAAATGATATTCCAACTGCCTCGGTCATTTTAGCTCAGATCAATCCTCAATCAAATATTGAAGATAAAATTGCCGAAATCAAAAATTCCATCGCTCAAACGACGACGAAGGCAAGGCTATTTTCCAAAAAATATCAACGACCGCTGATGCTTGCGTTTTTGCTAGCTTTTTTCAATCAGATGTCGGGGATCAATTTTGTACTGTATTACGCACCGAGGATTTTTGAATCTGCGGGAATAGATCAAAGTAATACCTTGATGGCTTCCATTCCCATCGGAGCGGTCAATCTTGCATTTACGTTGTTAGGGATGTATCTCATTGATCGGATGGGACGGCGGCAGTTGGTGTTGATCGGTTCCGTTGGGTATATCTCGATGCTTCTGGGTGTAGCGTGGTCTTTTTACACGGGAGCAGAGGGGATTATTGTCGTATTCTTCGTGAGTGCATTTGTAGGGGCACACGCCATCGGGCAAGGTGCTGTGATTTGGGTGTTTATTTCCGAAATATTTGCTACCCAAGTGCGGAGTAGTGGGATGTCATTTGGTGCGGGTACCCTCTGGATTATGGCGGCTTTGATTACGATGGTGACACCTGCGGTTTTAAGTAGTTTTTCTACCGTTTCCATTTTCTTATTTTTTGCGGGAATGATGGTTTTACAACTGTTTTGGGCACTCCTCTTCATGCTCGAAACCAAGGGTGTCTCGTTAGAAGATTTGCAAAAGAAACTCGCAGAGTGAGTAAGGAATGGTTCAATAATAACTTTACATTTTCTACTT
>JBCCJE010001084.1:0-1838 GCA_039027925.1 Bacteroidota bacterium | reverse complement strand
TCCTCGCCGCCCTGAAAAGTTTTATTTTCCATAAAGCAGGGTTCGATAATAGGTTGATTGGGTGGGGTTACTTTTTTTGTAGAAGCGTTGTTATAATCATTTGTAGTGGAATGGGTAAAGCTAAAAATACTAAGCAACGTCATCACTAACGTTGCTTTTTTTATCATTGATTTTTTCATAACCTAAAGATTGCAATACATTAATTCTAATGATAAAGATTGTTCCAATTAACGCAGGTATTATCAAATTTAGTATCCACAGCGTGAAGGTGCTCGCTAGGATACCGATCTCATTGTCGCTAAAGAAGCCCCATATTTCGAGGGCGATTTGACCCCTAGCAAACAAGTCCCAAATTGGTGGTAGGGGAATACTCGTTTGCAACAAGAATATGGTGGCGATACCCGCAATTCCTTCGAAGGTAGGGACATTGATACCGAAGAATTGTAGCATAAAAAAATATTGTAAAGTATAGGTACAATATCTTAAAAATGAAAATGAAAGTGCAGCGGATAAAATTGAGCTAGAATAATTATTGAGTACCCGAACGTGTTTGACGAATCTTTTGAATTTATGGGCTAGCGGAACTCTCTTTACGATGGGGATCACTAAGTCAATATTGTAAAAACAAAAAAGCATCAAACTGGTAAATAAAATCCCAATAGAAAAAATACTCCACCAAATCCAGCTATCCAACTCCATCAGAAAATAAATAAATAACAATAATCCTACAATTCCTAAACCAAGTAAAACTAGCAACTGACTGAAACTCCCTACTAGCGTAGCGATGACTGCTTTCCAATTATTTTTTGGACGAACTAACAATATCCTTCCGCCGTATTCTCCGATTCGATTAGGCGTAAAAAGTGAAAAAGTGATACCAACCAAAACGGCTTGGTAAGATTTCCAAAACGGAAGTGCTTCAAAATTTTTGATGAGGACTTGCCACTTCAAGGTTTCGAATGCCCAATTGAGTGGAATAAAAAGTACGGTTAAAATGAGCCAATGAATATTTTCGGAAGTCAGGCTACTGAGAAATGTTTGCCAGATTTCTTCGGCATTTTCTTTTGCAAAAATCTGCCTGTAAATAACGTAACCCAACAAAAAGACAACTACGACTTTTATAAAAAAATTGAGATAGCTCTTGTGGGTGTTTTTTTCCAAAAGAAAAGTATTCTATTAAGTAGGTATCAGTTATCATCTTTAACGGTCTGGTATTCAATTATTCTCAGCAGGCATTTATTCTACGATATCAATATCTTTTTCGCTGGTATAAAATTCCATCTCTGATAAGGCAACGAAATTTGGCTTTTGTGTGATTTGGGTCTGTTTTCTTACCATGTACATTGTGGAGGGGCCAGTATTGATTCGGGTGAGTTTTTCTGCTGGTATTTTGATTTCGGATGTAGTTGTTCCTCCTTTTATTTCGAACGGAGGATGCTTTGCATTTTCATTACTAATCAAAAAAACCATGCTCTCGTTTTCGTTGAGTGGCGCACCTTCCCACTTGACGGTGATGCCGTTGGATTTCGAAATATCTCCTTCAAAAGAATAATTCGTGATGGGGTTCATCTGGATGTCGTGGCTTACTTTTCCTTTCAGCGGATCTTCAAATCTGAATTGAAAGTTGTCCGAAAAATCTCCTTTGAAGTTGTAGCTGTATCGAGTACCTACACCGTCTATTTTTCTGGGATTCATATTTCCGTTGTGAAAAAAAACACCTTTTGGGAGATCTAATGGTTCAGAGTTTTCTTGGGTCATGCCACTTCTAAAAGTCGCATTAGCTTTTGCCATTTTTTCGCTCTGTAAGTAGCGTACGTAGAAGTTGGCAAAAGTGGTCG
>JBCCJE010001083.1:0-1840 GCA_039027925.1 Bacteroidota bacterium | reverse complement strand
GCAAAGGTCAAATTGAATGATCTACAATCTTTTCATCCCTTCGGAATTAAGCGGGCAAAGATGATAGCTACATTCGCTCAATTTAATGAACCGTAAATATATTGTTTCTACCCCGCATGTTTTGTGAGGTTATTCATTTTAAAATCCCTTCAGGATTAAATAATACTGGGGACTACATAAGGAACTTGGGTTAAGCATTTTGTATTTTTTTTGTTATTTACGATGGAACATTCTTAGCTATTTTTAAGCATATCACTATCACTAGCTAAACTATAAAAAGTTTTGAACCTAGGAAAATCAACAACTACCAAGCCCCGAAAGAAAATAGTCTTAAAAAAAATCTTCTCCCAACAATAAGACTCACGGCTTCTAACGATTCATTTACAAAAAACTAAAGCTAAAAACACGCCTCATTTTCGGTTCAATTATTGCAATGCACTAATAATTAACGACTTACGCAAAGTATAAATTTATCATTTGACCAGTACCGTTCTTTACTTCCACTTTCTCCTAGCGCAGTCATTTCGTGTACCAGAGAAAAGTCAATGGAAAGCGTGGTCAATGGAAAAGTCAATTTGATCTACGAACGAATCTATCTCAATTGCTTACCGATACTTACTAGACTAGACTCAATTTCCAATTCCCTAAAACCTGCTACCCGCAATGATACGGATGTGGTTCAGTATATTTTTCGTCATTTTGCTACCGTGTTTAGGATCAGCACAGGGTGATCCTGCGGTAAATTATGACACGCTCCTCCAACAATTAGAATCCGAAGTCTCTAGGGGAAATCTGATTGCGTTGCGAGATTTGGGGACTTTACTGGACAAAAAAACAGTAGGCAAGCAGGCAGAAAATATTTTAAGCGCGCATACCTTCTTCCTCGACGAGGAGTTTACGTGGGGCAAAAATTCTAGCCGCAAGTACTTCCTTGATTTTTTTTATACCAACAGTAATAGGATTCAATTTTTTCATCCCGCTAAGGTATTTTATATCTCGGCTCTGGATGTTGAAAAAGTAGAATACCAAATTGAAGGACTCTCCAGAGATGTAAAGGTTCAAAAAACGGTGGACCTCCGCAGGCGCATTAACATTTTTGAGAAATTCGTCAATACCGAGGATCACAAAAAAATAGAGTCTGCCCTGCGAGCCATCATTGCTATTGATTCGAGAGAATCCAGACAATATCTTTTGCATATTCTCCAAGAGCAGGTGATCCAGCGGAGCCAACTCAAAGGAAAAATTAATCTTATTGTAAACATCTGCGCAGCACTTCAGCACCACGCCTCCATCAAGATACTTCAAGAGGTACTTACCAACGTGCAAAATGGATTTTTACCTTTCGAAAAAGCTAAACCCATCCTCGCCAATTTGACTAATCATTCTCTAGCAGAAATGACCGATGCGCAGGAGGGAATAGCATACTTTGGTCATCTTTTGGATTCTTTGGAGACCATGGAAGATATTCGGTACGCTGGCTACGAAAACGTTTTTGACTTCAATAAATATATTTTTCCCCACGAGGTGGATTACTACGGTCGAATCGTAGGGCTAACGGACGAATATCCGTGGATGAAGCGCAATGCCATTCAAGATATGATGCAAACGGAACACGGGCGATCCTACCTTTATCTGGCATCTGATTTTTACAGAAATCATCTGGCGCACACCAAAAAATCATCCAAAGCACCCATCTCTTACCAGGAGTACGCTAAGTTTTTTTTAGAATCTAATCAACTGATTATCAAGGTTTTAAATCAAAATAATACTTTCCAAAATATCTTTGAAGCCACCAAAAATAAATACCCAGAGGACAAAATACTAGCTAGGAATTTTCTTT
>JBCCJE010001082.1:0-1850 GCA_039027925.1 Bacteroidota bacterium | reverse complement strand
TATTTTGTATCTCCTCAAACTCCTTTTTTCTTGACTATGTATAAAGTAATGATACTTCCCTCTATCGCTTTTCCGCTTTACAATTGGGCATTTTACCGCTGATCGGTTATGATTTCACCAAAGTCTCGGGACAGGATTAAGATTTTTATGATTGACGAGCACCCCTCCCTCATCACCTTTCTCTCCTCTTCCTTCCCTCTGCTAAGAACTACAAGATAACATCGAACAGCCCACCTTATGTCTTGCCCATTCGGGACGCTTCGCAAACCATTTTTGCATGTCAGGTTGTTCGTCGTATGGTTTTTTTAGTAGTTCGTGAAGTTGTTCCAGTAATCCATAGTCACCATCGTTGGCAGCATCAATTGCTAATTGAGCCATGTAGTTTCGTAGTACATATTTTGGATTGACGGCATTCATCTTTTTTTGGCGGGCTTCGTCGGATAGGTTTTCCTTGGCTAAAAGTTGTTGGTATTGGTCGAACCAAGCGATCCACTTTTCTAATATATCTCCTTCGATATCCTCAGGTTCATAAAACGCATCTTCGATGATTTTAAGAAAATCATCTTCACTCTCCACCTTGGTAGCTTTAGAAAAATTAGCCAAATTTCTAAAAAAAATCGTCATGTCAGTTTCACTTTGCTGCAATGCTTCTAGCAATTCTGTGATGATGCCGTTTTCATTATCAGCAGCTTTTTCCAATCCTAATTTTTCGAACATCATTTTTCGGTACGCCTGCTGATAATTAGTTTGATAATCCTTTAGAATTTTTTCTAAGGGCTTTACCTCCTCAATAAGTGGATAGATGGCATTTCCCAGTTGGTAGAGATTCCATAATGCTAAGCGTGGTTGATACCCATAGCGATAGCGTCTCATCTGCCGATCCGTAGTGTTGGGTGTCCAGTCGGGATCGTAACCTTCTAGCCAGCCATAGGGGCCGTAATCAATAGTTAGTCCCAAGATGGACATGTTGTCGGTATTCATCACACCGTGGACGAAGCCGACTCTTTGCCAGTGTACCACCATCTCCATAGTTCGCTCTGCTACCGTCCTGAAAAATTCAATGTAGCCCGCTTTGGAGTTTTTCTCGATGTTGGGAAAGAAATGTTGAATGGTGAAGTCCACTAATTTTTTTAAGGTATCTGTATCTTTTCTACTCGCAAAGATTTGAAAATTTCCAAACCGAATAAAAGAAGGGGCTACCCGACAAACGATTGCTCCTTTTTCGTAGGCAGCATTGCCGTCGTACATCATGTCCCGGAGTACTTGATCGCCCGATAATACGAGCGACAAAGAGCGCGTAGTCGGTACGCCCAAGTGATACATCGCTTCGCTACATAAATGCTCCCGGATGGAAGAACGCAAAACGGCAAGTCCATCGGCAGTTCGGGAGTAAGGCGTTTCGCCAGCACCTTTTAATTGCAACGTCCAAGGTTTCCCTGCGTGTTCAATTTCAAATAAATTGATCGCTCTGCCGTCGCCAAGCTGTCCTGCCCAATTTCCGAACTGATGTCCACCGTAGCACATGGCGTAAGGTGCAGTATCAGTATTTGCGTAAACTTCTTTT
The DNA here is from genome assembly GCA_039027925.1 of Bacteroidota bacterium. Classification (GTDB taxonomy): domain Bacteria; phylum Bacteroidota; class Bacteroidia; order Chitinophagales; family Saprospiraceae; genus CAJQQY01. Next base: position 286 of record JBCCJE010001082.1, on the reverse strand, counting down.
CCCGAAAAAATATTTAGAAATTCCTCGGACTGTAGATCAGTTTCTTCCAGTCCTATTTCTTGCGCCAATTCCTTGGAAACGTGAATTAATTGAGGGTGGGTTGGTTGCTTGGGCCTAACAAAAGAAAAGCAAGCCTCATAGACTTGCCGGCGCGTATTTTCTTTGTTAGGATCAGCGGGTAATTCTTTGTTAAATTTATCTTGGATGTCAAATTTCATATTTTGAATTATTTTCAATCAATGTAATTATTTAGCACTCCCGCTTTGATAACCCCGTGGAGATGGTA
>JBCCJE010001081.1:0-1874 GCA_039027925.1 Bacteroidota bacterium | reverse complement strand
TTTTTTTAATATTAAAAAATAAGAATAAAACACAATAAAGTGGGAGTTAAGGATTCCTTTGAATCAAGAAACTCCGATGTGAAATTTTGGATGAAGAAATGCAAAATTGAATAACTGAAGAAAACTCTATGTGAGATTTTATTTCAAAATTTTGGCCGTACGAAGCCCTTGTTCTATTTTTTTAAGATGATCGGGAAGTGTTCGCAATTGAACGATGGAAGCGGAGTGGTACTTTTTGAAAGTACCATCTTCTCGGGATGCTTTTTCGGTAGCAGCGGTAAACTTGGAAAGTAGCCCCATTAATTTGTTGAAATCATTACTGTTCATACTGACAAAATTCAATTAATCTAATTTTTTGGGATAGTGGTTAAAAAGGTTTTACATCAATGGATTTATCAGAATTTCGTAGAGTTAATTTCTAAAAGCTCTAACTATTATATTGAATTTTTATTCATATGTTTCAAAAATGATGAAATTTAATAAAGAACAAATATCATATCAACAAAAAAAGCAGCACAAACGAATGTGCTGCTCAAGACAATATTTAAAAGGACGATTAAAATATTCTAATAAAAAAAGGGAATATTAATTTTTTCAGTACGACGCTTTTCTCAAAAATACAATAAACATCATGGAGTTTCGTACCGCCAAATTGGTATTTTTCGTATCAGCAAATAAATGGATATGGGTAATTCGAGATGTTGATGAAAGAATAGAGTAAATGAAAATTACTCACAATTTCATCACCATCCAAGTAGGATCAGATCATGTCAAATAGTACATCAGTCACGAGGACAATCCCCGTATTTATTTTGTTACAAAGATTAAATGCGCTCCATCATGGGTACATCCCTCACCACCATCAAGATGGTTTGTCGGATACGCTCTTCGAATAGTACAATTTTTTGTTGCTTCATTTGCTCCACTACGGCAGCGTGGTAATTTCGAATAGTAATCAGTTCGAGATTATTTTCAGTCACTACGTTAAAATTTTTCTTCAACTCGCCGATCAGGCTTTGCAGTCGGTCGGTATCTTTTTGGGTGACGCATACCGAAAAACTAATCGCCATGTTTTGCATCATATTGACCTTCGTACGAAACTTGGTGAACAGCAAAAAAATATCACTCAGATGGTGCTCAGCAACGAAGGAAAAATCCTTTGTAGAAATTTGCAGTAGTACTTGGTTTTTTTCTACGACTACTACGGGAGGATAGTTGGCCTCCACGTCAGCCCCGATAAAAGTTCCTTCCCCCGCCGGGTTCACGAACGACTTGACGTACATCGGAATATTTTTATTCTGTAGCGGCTTGATGGTTTTGGGGTGGATGACTTTAGCGCCGTAGTAAGTCATTTCGATGGCTTCCTTGTAGGAGAGTCGATCTATTTTTTCCACTTTTTTAAAGAGCCTTGGATCACCCGTCAGGATACCGGGAACATCTTTCCAGATACTCATACTCTCGGCATCCAAGCAGTAGGAAAAAATAGCAGCCGTAAAATCAGACCCCTCCCGACCTAGCGTAGTGGTTGCCTTTTCTTTGGAACTCGCTATAAATCCTTGGGTCAGTACGTATTGATTATTTTTCAAAATCGGCCATACCATTTTCGTTACGTTGCGTTGGGTGATCGGCCAATCTATATTACCCTCTCGGTAGGTATTATCGGTTCGGAGTACTTTTCGAGCATCGAGCCAATGGGTAGGCGTTTGATTTTGATTGAGGTAGGCCGCTACTAAAGTAGTCGAAAGCAACTCGCCTAGAGCCACGATCTGGTCGTACACAAAATCGTAGCCTACCGCTTGTTCTTTTTTGATAAATCTTACGACGGCATTTACCTTGGTTTTAATAGCGGCGTGTACATCGTGTTTTTCTCCGAG
>JBCCJE010001080.1:0-1876 GCA_039027925.1 Bacteroidota bacterium | reverse complement strand
TCAATTCATAATTCTCAATTCATAATTCTCAATTCATAATTCTTCTTTCATCACTCTTCCTTCGGAAATTTTTACAATTAAATATTACGAAACACAAGACTTCATAGAGGTTAGTTTTTTTCTAGCTGCTGTGGAGTCTTTTTTTTAAAAACCATTTTATAACTAAAACTTGTACAACCCTATCGGGATAAATTATCCCAAGGCAATTTACTGCCTTGAAATGGAAAAATTATGGTAAGCCCTCGTAAAACAAAAGTTGGGGACTACATACTACCTAAGGAACTTAGGTTAAAATGTGCTACTACTTTTGAGGATTGAATATAAAGGGAATAATCATTTCTCTCGACTCCTCATCATATTTATAATGGGATTTTACTTTAAGAACATTTTGAAATGATTGACAATTTTCCGTAGGAATATATGTCAAAAAACCAGATTCTCCATTATTAGAATGATCGTGCTGGTAATAGGTCAAATCGTCGAGCTTAGTATCGTTCAAATAAATATCATAATACTTATTGCAACACGCTACCTCAAATTTTGCCTTGGCTCTTCTCAATGGTCGCCCACTCAGGTCTTCCGAATTTTGATACTCACCGCATATTTCGTTCATGTAAATTCTTTCCCTTTCTAAAAATGGAATAAACAATCGAATGGCACCGTCTTCGATGACATCTGATTGAATCATTGGGGCGATGTGAGAGATTTTTTTAGTATTCAAGTTTTCGTAATTGACATTACTTAAGTAGGCGGTATTGGTTCGGTAGTAGAAGAAATTATCACTCGGAAAATATCCAATATTACTTTGAAACATATTGACAAAGACTGATATCATAGACACCGCAAATATGAGCACATTGCCCACGATATATTTAGACCGCTTGGAGTTAGTGAGGAGCGTCATTTGGATATAAGTGATAGGCTCGTAGGCGATATTGTATATCACTTTTCCCATCCACTGGGTGAGGGGAAATTGAATGCGTTTTACCCACTCTTTTTCCTTTAGTTTTTTGTTGCTCAACGCTGAAACGAACAAGGAGTAAAAAAGTAAAAGGGCTAGAATAAAAAGGAAGGTATTTTGAACACTTACAAAAGGTAATATTTTGTGGACGAGAGTAGCGATCACAATGAGTGCCCCAACGGTAATGCTTATCATCGTCATAGTGATAACTGCAGCCCCCGTCGTTGCAAAGATGATACTACACAAATCATCCAATCGCTTGTTGAAATCATTGATATCGGGAAATGCCCGTAGTAATTTCTGCATGTAGTCTTTACTAAATCTTTCGTAGCTCGCATTAATCCCATCGGGGTAAACCGATACTAAACCTAATAATCCTATCCATAAAGTTCTCAACGCAAAGTGGGCTATAAAACTAACGATCAAGATATTTGAGGCTAACAATAAATACACGAAAAAGTACATGAGCAAATACATATACTGCTCAGAAAAATTAAACAAAGCGAAATCAATCAGCGCATTCACAATAGCGGGAAGCTGTAAAGATCCAAATATCGCCAAACCAGAAATAACCAACTCGGCCTGCCAGCTTTGTTTCTCTAATATTTTAAGCCATTTTGGTTTTTTCTTACTAGATACTTTTTGCTGTTCCATCAACTGTACATCTTCCATAGTGGCTTTAATTTTACGTTTAGTAAATTTATCAAAAATAAGATGAGTTCGTTTTACTTGCGGTAAATATAATCAACTTTACAAATAACAAGTTCAATCTTAATTTAAGAATCATTAATGCTTTCTTGGTACTCTAAAAGACTATCCAGTAAATATTTTACATTTACATTTTTTTTAAAAAAACTATTGATGAAAATAATTCAAGCTGAGGTAAGTCATATCGAACAAGTTGTAGATTTATTT
>JBCCJE010001079.1:0-1876 GCA_039027925.1 Bacteroidota bacterium | reverse complement strand
CAATCTCTCGGCGGGCTTTCGACTATTTTATCAGCTGGCGCCACCCGAGCGGAGGAATGATTCAAATGAAGAAAAAGAGTGATTAAAGGATAAAAAAAAGCTGTGGCTGGTGCGGCTGTTCCACCTCGTGCCAAGTCTTATGGACACGAATAAAGAACAAACCACTTGCCTTACACAAGTGGTTTGTTAATTTGTAAGGAAATCGAAAAATGTAGCCCGCTGCGGAAGCAGGCGAACTAGTGCGTTCGTTTTTATAGTAACATTTGGCATGGGGCTAGTGGTAAGAGAAATTTGTACCTTGGGGCAATTCTAAAAATCAGAATTGAAAAACTACCATGAAAAAGGTGTTGCTATTTAAATTGATTATTCTATCTTTTTCTACGTACTCTTTTTCTCAAATTAATCATGATCTTACAGTAGAATTTGCGAGTCCATCCTACATTTTTGATTATCCTGACCAAAGTCAGTTACTCAGATTAGGATACCAGCCTAGACTTAGGTTGAAGCACTTCGAAGTTGGGACTAGCCTGCTAGTAGAACATCATAGATTTAAAATGCTACTGCCACAAAGACCCGCAAGAACTATTGATAAGGTCAACCTAAAAGGATGGGGTGCAAGAATGGGTACTTTCATCGGAAGAGAGATTACCTCTTTTATTTCCATCAATTTATACCACGAGTACGGAGAGTATGCTAGCAATATCTATGTATTGGGCAGAAGTTTGGAACACGCTGCAGTAAGATCACATACTTTGGGATTTCACGCAAAATATAAGTGGCTGAATCATTGGCATCTGGGAATTAAAATTGGTTACGAAAATTATGAACTTTCGAGGAGTAGTATTTTTCAGGCCTACCAAAATTTTGGGCAATTGATATTTAGGAATTTTGAATTGAATGACTCCTTGGTCAATGGTGTGCTCCCTACACTGACGCTACAATACACTATCGACCAATAAAAAAACCTCCAAGCTCAGTTATCGAACTTGGAGGTTTTTTATTTACAAAAAATATCTGACTAGGACTTACCTTCTCGTCTTTGGATTTCATCTCTGATTTTAGCTGCTCTTTCGTAATCTTCGTCGGAGAGTACTTCTTCCAGCATTTTGTTTAAATCTTCGACGGTATAACTGGCTAGGGTATTGCCACCCGTAGTTCTTTTTCTTCTAGTGCGTTTGGCGGGAGCGGTAGATTTGGGTTTTTCTGGATTGGGTTCGCCTTCTTCCGAGTCTTCGAGGATGACGCCCGCAGCATCTAGGATAAATTCGTAAGTGAAGATCGGACAATTGAACCTTACTGCCATTGCTAGGGCATCGGATGTTCTACTGTCAATTTCGATTTCTTCTCCGTCCTTTAGGCACACTAATCGGGCATAAAAAATACCATCCAATAAATTATTGATGATGACTTCCTTTAGCTCTATATCAAATGTCTCCAAAGTATTTTTAAACAAATCGTGGGTCAAGGGGCGATTTGGAGTCATACGTTCCATCGCCACGGCAATCGCTTGGGCTTCGAATCCTCCAATCACAATCGGTAGCCTTCGAGATCCATCTTGCTCTCCCAATACCACGGCGTAGTTATGCGACTGCGTAACACTATGAGACAAAGCAACGATGTCCAATTCTATTTTTTTCATATCCAATTCCTATGGGTTAAGTAAATCGGTAAAGGTCGTTGGAATTATCATTTGGAGAAAGACGGAGGGAAGTAGCTTTTTATTGATTTCTAAAAGGTCAACTTCCGGTAGTAATCACTTTTTCAAATTCCACTATTATCCTCAAAAATCGATCAATTAAATTTACAATTAAAAATCTTCAATCTAAAATAATTTCATATTCAAAAATAGTGCTATTTAATAGCTTTGAATAAAATT
>JBCCJE010001078.1:0-1883 GCA_039027925.1 Bacteroidota bacterium | reverse complement strand
GTCTATTTCATCTTCTAAGAACGAACCATAGTGGGTAAGATAGCAGTAGTCAGCCAGAACTCCTCTATTTTTTGAATAATGTCAAAAAACTTCTCAAAATCAACGGGTTTGTTGATGTAGCAATTCACGTGAAGATTATAACTCTTCATGATGTCCTGCTCGGCATTGGAAGTAGTCAAAACGACGACGGGAATGCGCTTTAGCGTATCGTCCGTCTTTATTTCTTTGAGTACCTCTCTACCGTCTTTCTTAGGTAAATTAAGATCCAACAGGATTAAGTCCGGTGTCTCCGCATCCGAATATTCTCCATTCTTTCTTAAAAATTTAATGGCTTCGGCACCGTCCATGGTCACATCCAATTTGATAGACATTTTAGCCTCTTTGAATGCTTCTTGCGTTAATCGAACGTCGCCAGGATTGTCTTCTACTAATAATACATTCACTTGTCTGACTTTTTTTTCCATTTTTGTAAAATAGGTACAAGAACTTTACGAGTGTGTACTAAGTTTGTTACGAATGAAATCTCCGATACGAGTAGAGATTTCGAATATTTACTAAACACTCGTAATTATCTTGATTTAAAATTTTGTCTTAGATATAATATTAAAATTATCATCAGTAGTTTTTGAGTTTAAATGATTGGATGTGCGTATAGTTATCAAATAGCGTATCGAAATAAGATTCGACTTGGCGATCAAATTTTAAATAAAAAATTCAATCACTTTTTATTTATTTGCAAATCAATTGGAGGACGAAAAATATACTTCGTAAGCCCCCAGATATGTTTACCTCAATTTTATGTAAACAAAAAAAATTCCAATTTTAATTTTATTCACTTTTTAGCTTGCAAAAAATGTATCAAGTTTCCCAACTTCAATCTCTCTTCGGAGAATATTTAGAAGCCAACAAATTTTTAAAATCTCCTACTGGGTTATACGAGCCCATTGACTACATCATGTCTTTGGGAGGAAAAAGAATCCGACCAGTTTTACTGTTGATGGGATGCAATTTGTTCAGCGATGAGGTGGAAGGTGCGCTGCCCGCCGCATTTGCGGTGGAGGTATTTCATAATTTTACATTGTTGCACGATGACATCATGGACGAGGCACCGCTGCGGAGAGGAAAACCCACCGTACACGAAAAGTACAATCAAAATACTGGAATATTATCTGGTGATGTGATGTTAGTCTATGCCTACGAGCTGATGCTCAGAGTAAAATCGAAAGCTCAACTAGCCGATCTATTGGCTGTTTTCAATCGTTTTGCTATCGAAGTCTGCGAGGGCCAACAATCGGATATGGATTTTGAGGAAAGAAACGACGTCACCATTCCTGAATATTTAAAGATGATTGAACAAAAAACAGCAGCCCTCATTGCTGGCAGCCTAAAGATTGGGGCTTTGATTGGGGGCGCTGACGAATCTGATGCTCATCATCTTTTTGAATTTGGTAGAAATATTGGTATCGCTTTTCAGTTGCAAGATGATATCTTGGACACCTACGGCGATCCAGCAAAATTCGGGAAAAAAGTAGGAGGTGATATTGCCCAAAACAAAAAAACATTTTTGGTACTAAAAACTATGGAGCTAGCCGACGACGAAGGAAAAGGGAAGTTGAGCTACCTAATGAACGAGACTACGATCATTGATGAAAGAGAAAAGATAAATGCGGTAAAGTCCGTTTTTGACCAATTTCAAGTTCGATCCATCTCGACTGCCCTCATGGAAAAATACCTTGCTACTGCTTTTGAGCATCTTGGGAAAATAAGCATTGAAGAAGAAAGGAAGGTAGGGCTTCGACAAATTGCCAACCGCCTGATGGGAAGAGAATCTTAGAATAGTGTACATTCCAAAGAAAAAGAGGCAACCATCTTGAATGGTTACC
>JBCCJE010001077.1:0-1931 GCA_039027925.1 Bacteroidota bacterium | reverse complement strand
TCAATAATGGCATCATCAATCATCGGATCGCCATCACCGTCGTGATCTTCGTATCCTTTAATCTCTCCTTTGAAAGGAGCTTTTTGGTTGTCTTCTTTCAACTTTTTTTGCCGTTCTTCGGTATTTGTAAAAATATTGTTATCGTTTGCTGGTGGAGTCTCTTTTTTACCTTCACCGCTGTAATCACCCTGCGCATATTTTTCGGCTTTCGCCCAAAAGCTATCTTTATCATCTAGCAAACTTTCGTTCAATTTATCGTAGCCGATGGGCGGGTCTTTTTGATCTAAGACGTCTTTACCTTTGATGTGGTCAGAAAGTTTTTCGTCCCAACGCTTGGCTTCGTCAATTTGATTATCCAAAGATTCCTTAGCAGCTTCGGCGTTTGCTTTCTCGATCAGGTCGTTGGTTTTTTCCATCATAGTATTGCCAAGATTTTTTGCCTTGTCCATCATGTCACCCGCTGCGTCGAGAATTTTTCCTCCCACCTTTTCGGAAACATCTTTTCCTTTGTCCACCATATCGCTTCCTTTATCGAGGATCACGCCGCCTACATTTTCGGCTACCTCGCCCGCTTTCTCCACGTAAGGAGAGGTAGCATCAATTATCTTTCCGCCCACATCTTCGGCTACTTTGCCCGCTTTCTCCACGTAGGGGGAAGCAGCATCGGCTATTTTTCCACCAACCTCTCCTGCCTTTTTCGCCATTGAACTACCCGCATCGAGAATTTTTCCACCGACATCGGAAGCTACTTTTTTTCCACCCTCTACGTACTCCGACGCATCGTCTTTTTCGTCATCAAAGTAATCGTCCGAGCTATTCAAATAATCGTTGGCTTTTTCGCTGACATTAGTCGCAAAATCGCTAGCAGCGTCTTTTGCCTTGTCGAAGAGGTCACTTCCTTTTTCCATCATCGTACTGCCCAAGTCGGATGCTTTATCTTTTGTTTTATCCAAAATATCGTCCGCTGAATCCAAGAAATCACTTCCTTTTTCTTTGCCATAGTCAGTAGCTTTGTCAGCCGCAGATTTTCCCACAGCTTTAGCACCAAATATTAATTTTTTTATTTCACCAAAGAATCCCATGTTGTTTTATTTTAATTTAAAAAATATATGATGCAAAGATACATTATTGCAAAACACTCAAATATATTAAATTTTACGTTTAGGGAAGTGATAAATAGAAGTGATCTTAACCTTCGCTTTTTATTTTTTCAAACCAATCTAGCAAAACTGCTCTTTCAATCTTATGTTTCCCGTCAAATACTGTAGTCGTGAAATTCAAGTTTTGTTCCTCCATGAATTGATGGTGCCACTTGATCCTGTCTTCGTTGAGAAATTGATCTTTAGTGCCGTAAACCCAATGCAATTTTTTATGGGAAAAATAATCCGCGTGCGGGGTATAATCCAAATCTTCTGGTAGCAATCCTGCCCAAAGCACCAAGTAATCAAAACGAGGAAATGCCCTCATCAGCCATCTGACCTGCGTAGCGCAACCCTGCGAAAATCCAAATAAAATAATTTTGACCTCATCAGCCATCCGAAGTACGTACTCATCGTACAGCTTTTTGATAAATCGGGTGTAGTCCGCAATTTCTTCCAAGCGATCTTTTTTGGTCATCCAACTGGCCCCAACGGGTTCGGACGCAGCGCGATTCCAATAAAATCGAGACAAGGCTTCTGGTGCTAAAACAAAATTTTTTGAAGGGCCTAAATCATCAAACTTATAAATGATCTTACTAGCTAACTGCCCGTATCCGTGACAAACGATCCAGAAGTATTGAACGTCTGGATGAGGCTCCCCAAGGGTGAAATACCGAGCGGTCTTTTCGAAAAGAATGGTGTGTGATTTCATGTGGGAGTTAGGAATTCAGAATTATGGATTAAGAATTATGAATGCTGACTCGTGTTGTAGTAAAAGCAAGTAGCCACGAG
>JBCCJE010001076.1:0-1943 GCA_039027925.1 Bacteroidota bacterium | reverse complement strand
CTGCTTTCGTTTCGGGTAGTTCTACATTTTTTAATAAATCATAATTTTCGCCATCCATCGAACCATAGACTTCTACTGCTCGTGGCATAAAAATCCACGACCCCGGATCGGAAAGTAAACTCGTAGTTATTTTGCTGATTTTTTCTTTATTTTCAAATTCAATAATCGCTTCCAAGTTGCCACCTTCAAATCCCATCCACAGGGGCGTACGAAAAGTGGTTGTCCCTTTTTTTCGATCCGTCAGTCCCTCTGCGCCAACTCCAGGATAATTTTCGTGGGGTGTTCGATTGAGGGAAGTATTTTTAATTTTAAATACTTTTCCTAGTTGGACGAATTGAGCAGCAGCGGTTTCGCTCGGCAAGTAGTCGGGATGAAATGCTCTAGCTTTGACGGTTGTAGTTTTTTCTAGTAGTATTTCCGTTTGGTAAATTGGATCATTCTCGGAGGGTTCGCTACCATCGGTAGTGTAATGAATATTAACGCCCTCCATCCCCAAGGTCAACTTTACGGGGTTCGCTTTTTCAAAAAAAACGACATCGCTCGTGATGATTGGAGAAGCTAGAGGAAACTCCTGCGCTGTCGCTACATCTTGGTACAAGCTGTTATAAAACGAATGATTTTTTTTGAGGGCTTCATAATAGAAAAAGACTTCTCCCTGAATGCCATATTTTCGGTTTTCTTCTACAAAGCTTTGGAGTAAAGTATCGGAAGCGTAGTAATCGCCTACTCTCGCTAGAATTCCCGGTACGATCAACGAATGGTTATTTTCATTGACCTGCTCGGTCATAATTTTTTTAAGTTCCGCTTGATATTTCTCCAAGTCGTATCTATAAATTTGGGGACAAACCATGTCCACCCAGCCATTTTTTACCCAAGTTGGCCAATCTTGAAGGTATTGCTCTTTGCTCCAAGGATAGATACTCGGAGACACAGAGATCACTAAATCGGGACGAGTACTTTTGAGTTCCCGGTGCATTCGCTCCATAAAATCATTCATTAGGTCGGCGCGCCAATTGACCCAAGCAACATTGAAAGGATCATTGGGAGGGGGATTGCCTTGGTGTTCTTTTTTGTATTTCTCCAAAGTCCAATCCTCGTAACCTGCTAGAGAAGGTAGCGCAGGAAGTCTATCATCTCCTTGAATACCGTTGACTTGATAATTATTGGCTACTTCTTTAAGCAATGAAAGCATAAAATTTTGAACATCGGGATGAAAACCATTCATCCATTGAAAGCCATTTTTTGAAACAATATTTCCTGTGCTATCTCTTGCTGCCCATTCGGGTTTTTTTCTCAAAATATGACCGCCATCAGCTTCTTCGTAGGCACTCGAAAACCCAAATTCAAACCACGCAATGACTTTGATGTCCCTTTGTTTGGCAGCATCAATCACTTCTTGGAGCAGATCTCGTCCCTCAAATTTCGGATCAATTTTTACCCCAAATTTTTCTTCCATTGTGGCGCTGGGGTAGAGGGTATAACCCCGATTCCAAGTCACTACAAAAACGGTATTGAACCCGTACTGATGAATCAATTCGACGGCTTCATTGATTTTTTCTTTGGAAGACATAGCGTCGCTGACTACGTTGGTGAGCCATACGCCCCGTGTCGCCACGGGAGTTGAAGTCTCTTTTGTAACATTGTTTTTACAAAAAGAAAATAAGATGGTAATGGCGATGAAAAAATATATTTTGAACTTCACTTTTGTTTAAAGATTGCTGATTTTTTGAACGCTTTAAATTCACAGGGTAATTTTGAAATTACCCCGTGAAGCGTGAAGGCGGATCAAACTCTGATTAACTTTATCGGATAAGTTTGCCCACTGTTCCATTGTGCTACGTAGAGGTTTTCAATTTATGTTCTCATACGTCCACAAAATCGCAGATATATGTTTATCTCGAACCAAAACCTCTTTGCAGCGACAATACGAAAGAAGATACCGG
>JBCCJE010001075.1:0-1945 GCA_039027925.1 Bacteroidota bacterium | reverse complement strand
GAATAATTCTTTTTCTTTACCTGCGATGCCAGCTACCAATATTTCGCTAACGATGGAATCTTGCTGATGCGCTTCCGCAAAGGATAGCCACAAATCGGGAGAAATACCCCCCGAAGCGTAAGCCAATTGTAAGTTTAGCGAAAGGTTATTTTTTTGCTGAATCTGCGTTACGAGTTCCGAGAACTTAGGCATTTCGTTGGGAAAAAAAGAAGCCAACCGGATGACCTGCCCCAGCACCAACTCGCTAGACGTAACTTGCCCAACTTCTAACAATAGATTTGCATTTAAAATATCTAAACCCTGCAATGTCCACAGCGCGTGAATTTGAGCCGTAGGGTAATCGTGATTTTTGGCTACCTGCTCTAGTTGTTTTTTGATGGATTTATCATTGGCGAATACCAGATGTTGTTGGGCTTTCATGCGGAGGTATCCGAGGGGCGAACTCAAATCGTTTACCCATTCTGCTAGGCTAGATTTTTTAGTGAGATCATATTTGAAAGCGTCTTTCTCCTTTGCCAGTCGGTAAATCCTTCCATTTCCGTTGATGCTATCCAATCCTTTTTGGGTGATTTGTTCACGCAGGTAGGTGGTCATGTAAGCACGATGTTGGATGACGCCTTTGCGCAAATCCAAAATAAAAACCGAACCATCGGGTGCTTGGTAAATATTGACCGGGCGGAAAGATTCCTCTTTCGAAATGATAAATTCCTCACTCGCGTAGGTAGGTCTAGCTTCTAGTGTTCCATTTTTGGGCTGGAGGGAATATCTTTTGACGGCGTTAATTTCTGGCGCACACACCAAGGCATTATTGATAAAATCATCTCCAATCACATTATCCTGATAAACGAAAGGTGTACAAGCGGAGGTAAAATGCTGGACTTTGCCCTCTTCGTTGAGTACGCCATCCATGTAACCCCGATTGACGGAAGTCGCTTGGTAGGCGTACAATTTTCTGTCCGTCGAGATTTCCTTGGCGTAGGTTTCTCTGATTTTGAGGTAAGGATTAGCCGTCATTTGTTCGGGAAAAAGATAATCCGTAGCAATTGGAAGACTATTGTTATTATAATATAACTTACCATCTATGCCCTGGGAAAGTCCCCACTGTCCTCGGAAGTGCGTGGGTGCTTTTTCCCAAACACCATTTTTCATTCGGTACTTCGCCTTGGAGTTGGCGCTGTAAATCCAATTGTCTAAATTGTACAACAGTCCATTGGGTTGGTGCTCGATATTTCCACCGATCACGTAAAGCGAATCCACTAGGACTTTTTCACCTGCTTCCGTTCCGTCGAGTTCGACCCACCAAAGGTTTGTTTTTTCCGAAAAAAGCAAACCACCGTATGCCATTTGTAGCGTACGGGGTAGGACTAATTCATCCATGAACACCGTTCTTTTGTCCATGATACCGTTGCCAGATTTATCTTCCAAAATTACAATTCTGCCGTCTGGTACTTTTTCGTCCGTGCCATCAATATCCCGCATGTACCCCGGTAGCTCTACCACCCAAATTCTTCCGTCCTCGTCAAAAGTCATCGCCATTGGAGTATGCAGTAGATGATCGCCCGCAATCTCGGTTAATTGATAACCATCTTGGATAATAAATTCGTCGGTATTTGAAGCTGCTTTGAAAGGAGGATTTCCCGAATTGCAGGAAGCCAATAAATAAATAGCAAGGAGGAGTAGGATGGAGTCGTATCGTTTCATCTCGTTTTGATTTTCTTTCTTAAATGATAACTGCTTAGCACCATGCTTTGAGAACTTCGTGGGATAGCAAATAGGTAAAGCAAAAGTTCTTAAAGCCAACAAACGCTCCATAATTTGGCTTTAAGAACACTTACAGTCCCGCTTTCTCCGCCCACGAGGTTCTCAAAGCATGGCGCTAAGTAGTTACCTTATAGGTTTGTGTAATTGTTTGCCAAACTTTCGAAGTTTGGTAAACGTTTTTTAT
>JBCCJE010001074.1:0-1949 GCA_039027925.1 Bacteroidota bacterium | reverse complement strand
TTGCAACACAATCCTGCGGTAGCTGATGGGTTAGAAGGATTTGGTGCAGCCATGAAATATTTTGCAGAAAATGGATTAGTGATGGAGTACGACCAACTTCACCTGGTACTCGGAGAGGGTAATTTTGTCTTAGCTGTGAGCGAAGGAAAATTCGGTAAAGGCGATCACACTTCTTTCTACGATTTATTTAGATTGGAAAATGGAAAAATCGTGGAGCATTGGGATGTCATCGAACCCATTACACCCGAAGCGGATCGAAAAAATAGTAATGGAAAATTTTAGATACTAACCTCGTATGAACTTACGATTACGTTTGCTAAACTTTAATGTTTAGCAAACGTAACGTCATTTAAATCAACTTGGTAATGCCTCTCATTTGTCATATCGTATTTTTAGAAAATCTACTCTAGTTTATCTTCACTAGATTTGCACATATTTTAGTTGGTGTCTTTTTTATATATAAAGGCAATTTATACTATCCATCTTTACCTAGACTTCCATTTTGTCAAAACACAATAACTTGCAAACAAGGTAAACCTTAGGGCTTACTATTCATTTATACATCATACTCATTTAGCAGCATAAACTCATTAAATTTTACAGATGAAAAGAAATTTACTATCCTTCGCCTTACTACTTTTTTGTTTTGTATCCAATGGTCAAACTTGGGAAGCCCTCAATGATTCCCCCTACTCTGGTCACCACGCCATCAATTTTTCCATAGATGGTGTAGGCTATTCTGTCACGGGTAATATTGTATCCTCTATTATCAATCCCTTCGGCAGCCCTTCCAAACAATTTTACAGTTACGATCCAGACTTGGATGAGTGGACGCAGCTTGCCGACTACCCCGGCTCTAATCGTGGTTACGGTATTGGAGATGTATGGGAAGGTAAAGCCTACATCGGATTTGGTTTAAATGGTAATGACACTCCCCTGCGGGATTTGTGGAGTTATGATCCCGCTACGGATACGTGGACGGAACTCGCAAGTTGTCCGTGTACGCCAAGGTTTCACCCCGCATTTGTGGCACTCAATGGAAAAATCTTTATGGGAATGGGTGGTAGCGACAATGGTAATTTGAATGACTGGTGGGAGTACGATATCGCTGCGGACACTTGGCAACAACGACCAAGTTTTCCTTCGTTGGTAAGGCATCATCCCTACCAATTTGCTATCGGTGATTACGTTTACACGGGGCTTGGTCACGGCAACGGGCCGGGACTAAACATTTATCAGGATTGGTATCGCTACGATCCTGCGAACAATCAGTGGACACAAGTAGCTAGTATCCCAGCGGAGGGAAGAGTAGCCGGTACGCAGTTCAGCCACAATGGAAAAGGGTACGTACTCAGCGGCGATGGTGACGATCATTCTTACATGGATACTGGAGAATTTTGGGAGTATGATCCCGTTGCGGATACTTGGACAGAGCTACCTCCGCATCCGGGGACTTCCCGTTGGGCGCCGAGTTCTTTTATCATTGATGATTACGTATATTTTATGACGGGGCTTTCCCAGTCACTAGTTGAGGATGCTTACGTATGGCGGTATTTGATGGAAAGTACGCCCACCTCAACGACTGACCTCGACGAGCAGGCACTACGTATTTTTCCAAATCCATCAAGTGATGTTATCACGATTGCATTAGAAAATGCCAATGCTACCATTCAAGGTATCTCTATCTTCAATCTTAAAGGACAATTATTGCAAATGTATCCAGCAACTTATAATAATTTGACAACTATCAATATTCAAGATTTACCGATTGGTATTTATCAACTGAAAGTAAATTTAGAGGATGAGGTGTTGGTACAGAAAATTGTACGGCAGTAGGTTTTGGTGGGTATCTAACCTTAGGAATGGAAAAATAATAATTTCCCTTCCTGTTCCTAGCGCGGCAAAGCCGCTATCATAAGGATTAAATGCAGAGATGGAGCGTCGCAGAG
>JBCCJE010001073.1:0-1953 GCA_039027925.1 Bacteroidota bacterium | reverse complement strand
TGCGGATAGCCTGTGCTCCTTTGATAGCCAGTGTTCCACAGAAAGCCAGCCAGTCAGTGCTCTATGGATAGCTGTCAACAGACCTAATCAGCTGCTGTTAATGTAACTGAATGAGACTAGACTTCCATAGCAACCAAAAAAAGCCCTCCTACAATGGCAGGAAAAGCTAACGGTAAGGCAATAGAAAAAAAGTATTTTTTTTCGGAAGCTCCTAGTAAATAGGCGGATTCTCGCAGTACGTTGGACTGACTCAAAAACATAGCTCGGGTACTAGCATATACATAGGGAAAAAGAGAAACGCTCAATACCCAAATGAGTCCCGCCAGATTCATCATTTCTATTTTTTGGATAGGGATGCTTGCGGATTGGAGGAGTAGCATGAGCGACCCATTATTTCCCAACATACCCACGTAGGCGTAAGCGACAATGTAGGAAGGGATGGCAAGCGGTAAAAATAATAACCACTCTAGCCAACGACGAAAAGGAAATTCGTACCGAGTAACTATCCACGCCGAACCAGTTCCCATCAAAAAACAAAGTATTCCCGTACCAAATATCAGGCAGATGGAATTGCCCAGATAATTCAACAGAAAGTACTCAACGATATGATCCCACATTTGCCCCGTACCTCCAAATAAGTTGATAACAATAGCTAAAAGAGGAATCGCTACAAACAGACTGACTATCGTCACGTACAATGACCATTGGTTAAAATCTCGCCGTAAATGTCTTACTTTACGAAGTGCGATTTTTTTTATTTCCATCCCACTTTATCAAATATGATGACTGCTGCTTTGTTCAACTCTCCCAACTTAGACAACGTAAGTTTATCTTCTTTAAAATCCCCCCACGATTGGAGTAGCTCGGAAGTTTTAGCTTCCACATTCACAGGATATTCGTAATTAGAGTTAGCAAAAATTTCTTGAACTTCTTTACTGACTAGGTATTCCATGAACTGAATGGCTTCCTTGGGGTGAGGCGCATTTCGAGCCAATCCAATACCGCTAATGTTGATGTGCGTACCTCTATCAGCTTGGTTAGGAAAAAATACGCTAACGGATTCTCCCGCTTTTTTTTCCGTAGGATTTTCAGAATTAAGCATTCTACCCAAGTAGTAGGTATTGATGATCGCTACCTCACCATCTTGAGCGGCAATGGCCTTTACTTGATCTCGATCGTTTCCTCGGGGCGGACGGGCAAAATTTTCAACCATTCCCTTTGCCCAAGTTTCCGCCTGTTCTGCGCCGTTGTTGGCAATGATGGATGCAAGCAAGGATTGATTATAAATATTTCCAGAGGAACGAATCAAGATTCTACCTTTCCATTGTTCCTTCGCCAGATCTTCGTAAGTAGATAAGGTAGCGGGATTGACTGTGTTTTTATCGTACACCATGACCCTCGCTCTTTTGGTCAAGGCAAACCAATTGTTATCAGCATCCCTGAGGTATTCAGGTACGATTTGTTCTAGCTTTTGGGATTGGACAGGCTGCAGCAAATTCTTCGTCTTAGCTCTCACGAGTCTTCCAGCATCTACCGTAATCAGTAGGTCGGCAGGCGACTGCTTGCCCTCACTCACCATTTTTTGGATCAACTCATCGGAAGAGGCATTGACGACCTTGACGGCGATACCTGTTTGTTCTGCAAACTGATCGAAGATTTTTTGGTCGGTATCGTAGTGCCGATGGGTGTATAATGTAATAAATTGGTCATCATTTGCAGCCCCCTTGTTATTGCCACAGGCTGTTATTAAATTAGTAAAAATCAATAAGAGAAGTAACTTTCGCATAGATTTCATTTTTTGGCAAAGGTAAAAAGATGAAGCATATTATTGAGATTGGGAGGTCGTTTTGTGAGGTGGATTGCCACGTTCGCAGTTTCCTTTAGAATGTACTTTTCCCATAACAATATAAAGGTGTGATTGTTATTTAGGGGAGTAGCAAGGGGTAGAAAAAG
>JBCCJE010001072.1:0-1967 GCA_039027925.1 Bacteroidota bacterium | reverse complement strand
CGGCAATATCTCTAAAAAATATTTTAGTTCTAGGCTGAACATGAAGCACTACCTAAAACATATCTAAAAAGCTTAAAACAAAAGCATACCTTCGTGGCATTATTAGCCAGTTCTATTTCTGAATGAAATGGAAGCAAACCCAAACGATGTATGCGATTTGAAGATTTGAAATTGATTGCGCCGATCCTGAAAGCTGTTGAGGATAAAAACTACACCGAACCAACCCCTATTCAACGCCGAGCTATCCCTGAAGTACTCCAACGAAAAGATGTCCTAGGGGTAGCGCAGACCGGCACCGGCAAGACCGCAGCGTTTGCTATTCCGATTATTCAACTGACCCACAGAATTGAATCCAAGTCCCACGGTAAGCCCATCATCCGAAATTTGATTCTGACCCCCACCCGGGAGTTGGCTATTCAGATAGGCGAGAGCATTGAAGACTACGGTAAATATACCATCGTAAAGCACACAGTCATATTTGGTGGAGTCAAGCAACATCGGCAGGTGGAAGCTCTGCGAAAAGGCGTTCACATTTTAGTAGCTACACCGGGGCGGCTCCTCGATTTAATCAATCAAGGCTACATCAGCTTAAATACAATCAAAATATTTGTTTTGGACGAAGCTGATCGGATGTTGGATATGGGATTCATCAATGACATCAAAAAAATTCTTCCGCTGCTTCCGCAGCAAAGGCAATCTTTATTTTTCTCCGCTACGATGCCCGATAACATCGTACGGCTTTCTCGACAGATTTTGAAAAATCCTAAGAAGATCGAAGTAAGTCCCGTTTCTTCTACTGCCGAAACTATCCAACAATACATTTACTACACCAACAAATCCGCTAAAAAAAATCTCTTATCTCACATCCTGAAAGATCAAGACATAGATCAGGTGCTCGTTTTTGCAAGAACCAAACGAGGGGCCGATAGAATTGCTAAGGATTTAAAAAGGAAAAAAATTGGGGCGGCCGCCATTCACGGTGATAAAGCTCAAAATCAAAGGCAAAAGGTACTCAAACAATTCAAAGCGGGAGACCTCCGAGTGCTAGTCGCTACTGATATTGCTGCGCGCGGAATTGACATTGACAAATTGCGCTACGTGATTAATTATGATATTCCTAACGTAGCGGAGACCTACGTTCACCGTATCGGTCGGTCGGGTAGAGCAGGAGAGGAAGGTGTGGCCATCGCTATCTCCGAGCCAGAGGAGAATGCTTTCGTGCGGGACATCGAAAAACTGATTCAGCAAAAAATAGAGATCATCACCGACCATCCTTTTCCCCAAACCGATAAGCCGATGACGGAAGCCGAGAAAAAAGAATGGAACAAGGAGAAGCAAAGAAGAAAACAGGAGTTCTTTGCGAATCGAAAAAAGAAAAGAGAGCAAGGTAAAGACAACAGTCGGATGAGGAGAAGATGATAGGCAGAGTGGATTGGTTCTAACTTTGAGAAGCGTCCTGCAAACTCGCAAATTGTGTGCAAAAAGTAACGTACAAAGTCTGTGAATCAGAACCTATCACCCCGTAGCATGAGTTTCTAATATCATCCAGAACAGTAGGTTTAGCAGTTGCGGTAAAGCAGGAAACAGGAATAGGTTTTAGTAGTCCTTTTACATGTTTTAATTTTTTTAAAAATTTTCCAATGTATAAATAGTCCACTCTAAAATCTTGTCCCCACAAGGAAAAACAATGTGCTTCATCAATAACGAATCGATTTATGACTCTTCGTTTTAATAAACGTATGATGCTATTAGAACTTAAAGATTCAGGTGAAATATAAAGTAAATTTGCATCTCCATTTTCTACTCTTTCCATAGCGTCACTTCGTTCCAATGGAGAAAGCATACCATTGATGGTAACAGCGGAGGTGATATCATGTCTATTTCTTAAAACATCAACTTGGTCTTTCATTAATGATTATAATGGAGAAATAATAACCGTCAAAGAACGATTGGCGGCTCCTTTCATT
>JBCCJE010001071.1:0-1969 GCA_039027925.1 Bacteroidota bacterium | reverse complement strand
CTGATTTTCACGAAATGGAATTAAATCCTAAGGCGGGTCATCACCTTCTGACTTTGGTGGATGAGAAAGGGAATAGATTGGAAAGGAAATTTAAAATTGTGAGTGATTAGGACGGTAAGGAATGGAAAAATAATAAATGCAGTTTTTGACGGTCTATTTTTCCGTCATTTCTCCCAAAAAAATAATTCCGTAGAGTAGACTATGCAATGATTTTTTTGAAAAAACTGACAAAAAAATCCCCTCGTCAAAATTCTACATTTATTAGTTTCCCATTCCTAACAGCCAATTCTTAAAAAAAATTCAATCCATTTTTTGCTAATTAAGACAAGAGTGATGTGCTGACTCTGCATCACCTGATACCTTATTACCTAATTAAAAAATCACATTAAAATGAAAAATTTATTGAAAACCATCTGTTTTATTTTTGCCATTGCATTAGTGTCTAATCTATTTACATCTTGCAAAAAAGATGATCTGACCACGGATGATACTACAACCACTACTACCCAAAACAATACAACTGGAAGCGAAACCCCATCGAATAATAATGAAATTACAAATCAGGAAATCAACCAATTAATATCGCTCGGAGGAGGAGACGAGATGGACATGGATAGCATGGAATTTTGTGATTGTTTTGAAGCATTTAATAATGTGGACTGGGAGGCAACCGATGCGGAAGTGATTGCACAACTGGAAATCGTATTTCAAGGTATGACCGAAGTAGAAATCGAAGCATTGTTGACCCCTGTCTGTACCGACGACGAAATCTACATCAACGCTTGTGTTGCAGAATGTAATGGAGCGTTCGATTACGTCGAATGTGACTTTGATGACTACGAAGATGATTGGACAGCGTGTTTTGATTTTGTGTATCCGATTACCGTAATTTTTCCCGACAACTCCTCACAAACCATCAATACGGATGACGAACTGATTGATGCCGTGGATGCTTGGTACAACGCCAATCCTAACTCCGATGATGATCCCACGTTAGCGTATCCCGTCCACGTAACTTTTACGGATAGTGGAGTGACCGTGCCAGTAGCCAACGATGAGGAGCTAGAAAATTTATTTGAAGTATGCGAGGAGTATGAGTTTGACGATTGTTTTGAATTTATATTTCCAATGGAAATTCAATTTCCAGATGCCTCAGTCATTGCTATCAATAGCCTCTACGAAGGAGAAAATGCGGTAGATGCTTGGTACGATGCCAACCCCAACTCTGACGAAGACCCTACGATAGTATATCCGATCCAAGTAAAGCTGGAAGACGGTACGATCAAAACGATCAATAGCGAGGAAGATTTGGATGATCTCTTTGATGATTGCTACGGAGGTATGGGCGGCTGCTTGGTGATGAAACCATCCGAAAAAGCACTCACCAAAAATATAGCTAAAATGAAAAAGAAAAAATAATCCCTAAAGATATTTTAGTAATGATGGATACGGCGTGTACCTACGAAAGTGGGTACACGTTCTTTTTTTTTGATATTAATGTTGTGTAAGTGATAAAGTCAATCTTTATTTTCTTTCTTATTGTCCTTAATTTTGCTTGAACTTCAAAGTTTAGTATTTTTTTACATTAGAATACTGATTAGCCCTCAACTCACAGTAATATCCCAATTTTCCGTTTTCAATTTTTTCATTAGGTTTTACACTAACTTTTCGTGCCCATGATGACTTCTTCGGAGTTCTTATTCGCAGTTGGTACTTAGTTGTCACCTACGCAGTAGCTTACAAATCACACTCCCAATTAAGAATTTTTATTTTTAAAAATAAATAACAAGAAATGAACAATCTGCAATTCTCTTTTTACGCTTTTCTCACAATTTTTCTTCTAACCATTCATACTTCCTCGTTTGGTCAAGGAAGTTACCTTCCAGCAGGAGATGTTGACTTTTCTTACCCTAGAACTATAATTGACGCTAACGATATTCAGCAGGTAAGGTCAAATCTATCTAGTCCT
>JBCCJE010001070.1:0-1971 GCA_039027925.1 Bacteroidota bacterium | reverse complement strand
CTTTTTTCCAGAGATAAACTCTTATCTTTTTATCAATACAAAGGTGAAGCAGTACATCCAAAAACTAGGTTAAGCGATTGTTATTTAGTGTTATCTACTGTTAATCTAACTTGCTCACAAGCTAAAAGCTACTACAAAACACCCCGTTTCCGTCCCAATTTTTCCATGTCCACCAGCGGCAATGACAATGAATTGTTTGCCGTTTTCGTCTACATAGCTCATCGGGGTCGCAATACCACATCTTGGTAGCTCTGTCTGCCAAATTTGTGTTCCATCTTTGATGTTATAGGCCCTAAATTACCGATCGAAAGTGGCAGCAATGAAGATCAGTCCACTTTTAGTAATCATTGAACCACCTGCGTTGGTGAGTCCATAAGGACGTTCTTTGGATTTACCTAATTCTATTTCCCAAGCCAATTTCCCAGTAGATGAATTGACGGCAGCAAGCGTTCCCCAAGGTGGTGGATTCATCAAATAGCCGCTATCCGAAATCATGATTCGGCGACGCATACCATAAGGTGTTCCTCGTTGTCGAGAAACTTCATAACCTTCACTATTTCTATCCATTTCATCGTATTGTTCGGAAGGAAAGAGTTCTACATAAGTGGCGTAGCGAGAAGTGTTGGCAATGAGTAATTGTCGTTCTTCATCAAAAGCAACGCTTCCCCAGTTGGTACCAGCTTTCGTATTTAGGATTAGTTGAATGAGTTTGGCGTTCTTGCATAATATTACAAGAAAAACAACAGAAGAGGAACATTGGAATCAGAAAATGGACTTTGTACATGATAGTATTTTTCTTACAAACCTAAAGGATATATCAAGTATAAAGCAATGATTTTCAGTGTGTAGACGGTGTTCCCGATCGGGAAAGACACTATTTGGCCTTACTCTAAATTCTACCCACCAATTCACCTCCCACATCTAGCATTTGAACAATCATTTTCATGAGCACAAAATGACCATCGTCTCCATTGGTAAAAATGACTAATCCCCTTTTTGAATTTGGTAATAGAACAATAGCAGTCTTCACTCCTGGATCACCTCCCATATTCATAAGAGCATACTCTCCATTGGGTAGTCCCTCAAATATCAACCAACTCAATCCCATCCCTATGCTATCTTTTACCTGATCGGTTGAGCGTATCATTTCCGTGTATAATTCTTCAGAGATGCCTTTTTTGTTCATTACATTTAATCCAAAATTGGCAAAATCACCTACGGTTGTCAAGAGGTTATCTGCTGCATTTACTTGGTAAGATTCTAAATCTTCGTATGGCTCATTCGTCGTTTTATGCCACAGAGCAAAGTTTTTCAAGTCAATATTATCACTCCATACCAATTGGCTAGACTTCATATGATCTGGCTTGAATACTAAGGATGCACACAAGTCCTCAAAAGAAGTTTGAAATTTCTGCTCCATAGCTTTTCTCAAATACTCAAAACCTTCACCTGAATACTGTTGCTGAGTACCTGGCTCAAAATCAAAAGAAAGTTTTTTATCTTCATTCATCCACCTCCAATTTTTAAACCCCGTACGATGGCTCAATACATGTCGGGTGGTTATCTTTTTGTGATACGGATGGTCTGCTACATCAGGGTCAATCCAGTAATGATAAAGTGGCTCATCCAAATCCCATTTACCTTGATGTACAAGCCTTAGCGTCAAAATTGTAGTGATAGATTTCGTCAGTGAAGCCACATCAAAAATGGCTTCTTCGTGTGCAGGTACTTCTTTTTTCAGTTGTCCAAATACTTTTATCGCACTCACTTTGCCCGATTCAATAATACCAACTCCTACAGCAGGAACTTGATGTTCTTCTAGTAAAGATTCCACTACATCCGAATCAGGCATGCTAATATTAGATTGTGCGAGGCAAGAATATTGGAAGCAAAGAATTATAGCAATAACCAAAAATATTTTTTGCATGATATTAATATTTTATGGCTCATCGGTGAATTTTGTGGAGGAAG
>JBCCJE010001069.1:0-1976 GCA_039027925.1 Bacteroidota bacterium | reverse complement strand
TTTATTTTTAAAATAAGAAAAATGATCCACCACTTCGCTTTCCACAAATTTGTAGTAAATTTTATTTTCCCTAATGACCCCCATGTACATGGAGTCGGTATCTACTACGAAGTCATTATCCAGTTGGTAAAACAAACGCATCAGTAGCGTAGCGAGGGTTTTCTTGATGCCCCCTACTCCAGCGTTGCCCGCTATCACGGCGAGGTCACTTTCTATTTTTATCTGATGATTATTGAGTACTTTGAGCAACGGCGAATCGGGAATCATAGCTTCTAAGCCCGGCAAAACGGAAGCGTCTTTGCGCTGATTCACAATGGCGATTAGCAAAGACCGAATACCGAGGAAAACAGGATTCTTAGCTTGACCTGCCAACGCCAATCCTCCTCCGACCAAATTGAGTACAACGTTCAAAAAATGATCTATGCGCCCAGAGAGGATAGTGGTCCCCGCTGCGGGGCAAGCAACTCGTACAAACTTCTCTATCTTAATATGCTTTTCGCCGGCAGCTTTGTTTAATTTTTTTAAAATATTAGCATCCGCCTGCCGACCCAATTTCTCTAACATCTCCATTTCCTTGTTGGTGAAAAAAGTACCACGGCTACTGCATCGAGCTAGTACATCACCGACGATGCCACCCCGAGAGTGACTCACTACGTGTAGCTTTGTGTTGTTGGGCAATGCCTCCAAAACTTCGAGTGCATTTTCAAATGGGCTTTTTGTCCACGTACGGTGCTCAAAAGCAAGTACATTTTCACCGTAGGTTTTGCCCACATTTTCCCACATTTCCGTTCCCCTGAGTTCCCCAAAAGACCCCGTGGTGCTAGAGGATGTTCCGTGGAGCAACAGCAGCACGGGTTTTTTCAAATTGATGCCAGAGAAAAATGCTGTATGCTTAAATGGTTTTAAGTTGAACTCATTATCCAAATGATTCATCCCCTCAAACTCTAGGATAGCGGATTCTATTTTGGCAGCTACCACTTCGGCAGCGACTTCGGCGGCGGTATCAATAATTTTATCAGGGGAGAATATTTTGACAAATTTGAGATAGACTTTTCTAAAAATCCCTCTACTGTTGGTAGGAATGTCGAGGGCGTTGGGGATCATCAAGTGACCACTTTGTGATCTGCTCAAGCCTTGATTTTGAAACAACGCAGGAATCTCCTGCGGAGGACTGACCCAAATCGTTCCGTCGTCAAACTCAAACTCCACAATGTCTTTTTCGCCTAACTCTTTTTCGATGGTCTGACTAGGTTCTCCACGGGTAGCATTTAATTCTACGGCAGCATCTATTTTATAGTTGGCTAATAAAAGATGGGATTCCTCTCTGGGGATTTGGTCAATGATATTTTTTCCAAAGAGTTGTACTTTCAGTTGGTTCGTATTGCTCATTGTGAGAATGGTTTATTTTGAGATGGTGTTACTTGGCATCTGTTTTAAGGAAAGTAAAGATAACAAAATTATATATCCATCTGATTGAGTAGCTTTAGTAAATAAGGATTTAGGGTTGGCTATGGCTTACGATCAACATTCCAAATCATTGATTGGGAAATCCGTAAGGAATCGTTCAACAATAAATATATATTTTCCTGATTATTACAGTTTACCCAAAGCTATTAATTACCTTAAACAGAGATTATTTAATGAGATTAATTTGTACTTTTGGAAAAACAAAAATTATGAATCGAATACTCACATTCGCTTTTTGCTGCCTACCGTTTTTTCTTTCTGCTCAATCCCATGTAGAAATCCTCGGAAGTTTAGATTATTCTTATCGGACATACGCTGCCAATGATTTGTTGGAATCTGTTTATAATGACATTGAGAAACCTAAACTCAATTATCATTTTAGCATTAACTACGCGCAGCAACTTAAAGAAAAATGGCATCTAAAAATAGGGTTAGGTTTTGTGAGTACAGGGTACAAAAATAAGAAGGCAACGGGGCTTAGATATGGAAGTCAGTTTGACGGTCAAGGG
>JBCCJE010001068.1:0-1976 GCA_039027925.1 Bacteroidota bacterium | reverse complement strand
TATTAATTTTTCTGAATTTCCATATTGCCAAAGAATAAAAGTATATCGTGCCTGGTGGAAGTATTGCGTTGCGAGTGAGAAATCTCAATCTTCTTTCAAGTTCAACGCCCTCACTTGTCCAAATGGAAATTGATTACAATCATACCTGGGCAAAGCCTGAGGTCTTGATTGTAGATCTGTCGCTTGAATATCCCGTTGTTCTACATTGAACGAATATATACAATTAGCGGCAGACAATATCCTCTCGGTATCATCGGTAAAAGAATGAAACCCACCGTACGGATAACAAAACGTTTTGTGATCAAATTGCTTGACAATCCTTTTTAGAAAATCAAAGGAACTATCTATCTGAAACTTTTGGTCTTCAATATTTAGTCGGGACATCACCGGATGATTTACCGTATGAGAACCAATGACCATTCCCGCTTGGTGAATTTCTAATAGATGACTTTCCTTCAGATAATACCTACCAAGTATTTCTTTTTCGTTGGGAATGAATTTTTGCATTAAAGCATCCATTATGCGTTCCCTATGTTCATAAGCGATAAAATAATTTAGAATACGTTTGACGAGCAGCGTGTATTGATCATTTTCTTGCGTCCTGTACGTGAATTTCCGAAACTCTTCCAGCTTAGTTTGGTCAAGCTGCGTATCGTCAAAAAGTTGATTCAAGGTATCAAAAACTTTCATTGAATCATATTTACCCAACAACAAATGGGTACGGTGCACATCGAGTAACTTACCTTCGACGTACGGTTGTGTAGGAATGTAAAAAATTCCCCAAAGCCCTCTTTTCTTTAGCTCTTGAAAAACGAAATCGTAATGACAGCTTAAACCATCGTCAAAGGTCAGCACTACTCCTCTGGCAGGAGTCTTGGTTTTAAAACAGTTCAAAAAGTCTTCTTTGGAAACAAAACCATATTTATCTTGAAAATAATCTAGCTGCTTTTTGAAATCGTCAATGTGTAAGTTTTTGAAATTAGGGTACTCCGAATCAAAAGGACGGACATAGTGATACATGATAGCTTTCATCATATTTAAATAATTGGATTTTTGATAATTGGAAAATTTTTATCCACTCGTAGTTTATTTTCCAAATATTTTTCAACGATTCCCTCTGCCACATTTTTATAGGCTTTGATTAACGCACCTTCGGTAAAATCTTTTTTCCTGTAATATCTAACATCCTTAGAGTCCATGGTGGGTGGGTTGATATGTTCGAGTTGACCAAACACTCGAATCAACTTGACGCATTCAAAAAAAGAATCACGAATCAAGCGATTACCGATTTGGTGGATATTATCCTTGTACAATATTTTGGCTCTAATTTGATGAATGATTTCTCCTGTATCTATGCCTTCGTCAATGTACATAAATGTTGTTCCCACGAACTGCAATTCATCATTTACGAACGGCCAAAAATTGGTGCCGCTACCTCTGTAGTAAGGTGACAGACCAAGATGAATATTTATAAAACGACCTCTAAAAACAGATAGCAATCTGGACTTTATGATGGAGCATCCGTAAGAAATAATGAGATCAGGATTCATTTGGATGATGCTTTGGACGTGGTGTGCGTCATTGATTTCTCCTTTTTCGATAAAGATAGGATTGGAAAAATCCTCTTGGTGGTCATTGAATAATTTAAAAAAGTCTTCCTCGGTAGCCGCCCGTGCTGATAAATGAAGTGTTCTGAGATTATTTTCTTGCAAATCTTTTTTGACTACTTCGTCAATGTTACCTTTATTAGATTCACAAAAAGTAGCTTGGACTTCGATGCCACTACGACTTGCCAAATATTTACGAAAAAACTCGTGTCGCAATTCTCCTCTAGTAAGCAAAACTACTCGCTTATCCATTTTTATATTTTAGTTATAAGAAACGATACTTTGTGTGGGTGCTATAAGTAATTGATCTCTGCCAGTTGTGAATGAAATCAAATTTTAAAACTTTTTTCTAACAAGACAATCACATTT
>JBCCJE010001067.1:0-1984 GCA_039027925.1 Bacteroidota bacterium | reverse complement strand
TCCATTTGTTCGATCAAAGTACCAGATAGTGATAAACAGAATTTGAAATCCTTACCGAGTAGCTCGATATTTTCGAGCATTAACCGATTCATAGGGAGGTAGCACTTCTCGGAGATGTTGTCAAGAAATTTTTTATTCAGTTTGTCATCCTCGTAAAAATGATCTTGACCGATTTGAAAAAAAGTGTAAGGCTTTAGGCGATTAGGTTGGTGGAGGTTAAAATAAAAGCAGACATTTTTCATATATCCTTTCCCTTAGGGTATTTGGTTATTTTTTAAATTTCGTTTTGGTATCTATCAAAAAATCTGAATTTACAAAATTAATGGAACGCCAAGGCGTTAAGGCGCAAATATTTTTTCGCTTTATCAATTAAAGACAAAATTGAAAGAGACCTTTGCAGCTCAACGCTTTTGCGTTCCAAAATTTCAACTCAAAGAATAGCTGCGTTTTTTGTTTGTTAAAATACTCTAAGACGGTTTCCCACCGTCTAATTCGTCTTGCCATTTTTTTAATGCTTCCCAATCACCTTTAGCGGCCATCTCTGCTTGTTTGGGCCACGTAGTAGGATCGTGCATTTTGTATCTGCTACCCGCTTCGGAAAGGATGGTTTTGATTTTACTCTTTTTAGAGTTGGACAAATCAGCGTAGGTAAAAATCCCTGCTTCGTTGAGTAGTCCTTCAATTTTTGGCCCAATGCCTTCGATCTTTTTTAGGTCATCTTTTTGGAAATTAGCCGCTTGGGGAACGATCTTTTGCTTGGTCTCGAAAGTCAAGTTGGCTGGTTTTTCTATTTGAATATCTTCGGTGGGTTGACCTTCCCGCACGTTGTATCCCAACACGTAGGAGTAGGCCTCCATGATGCCGTTAACGGTATTATCCCAAGTTACTTTTTTCAAATCCTCAAAAGAACCTTCCACTACTTTTTTTCTCAATGCCTCATCTTCCAGTAGGGTAGTGATGTGTTTGGCCATTAAGTTGACATCCCAAAAATCAGCGGTCAAGGCATGTTGTAGTACCTCGGCTGCGCCTGACTGCTTGGAGATCACACAGGGAATGCCAAACTGCGCCGCCTCCGCCGCAGAAAGTCCAAAGGGTTCCGAAACGGACGGCATGCAATAGACATCGGCCATAGCTAGTAAGCGATTTACTTTTTCTCTATTCAAAAATCCCGTGAAGTGAAATTTGTTGCCTACTTTTCGGTAGGCTCCAGTCTCGATAATTCTCTTCATACGATCACCGCTTCCCGCCATGACGAACCGTACATTTTCATTTTCCGCAATAACTTTAGAAGCTACCTCCAAGAAGTATTCAGGGCCTTTTTGACCAGTTATCCTGCCGAGGAAAAGCACTAGACTCTCCGGAAACTTGGCTTTTTCTCTAAATGGTTGGACGGGTTCTACCCCGTTGTGAACAGGGAAGATTTTTTGTGGATTGATACCGTAGTGTCGCTCCACTACCGACCCCGTATATTTACTCACGGGGATAACGGCGTCGGCTTGCTCCATACCGTATTTTTCCAAATCGTAGTACCATCCCCTAGCTTCGGGACCGGCTCTGTCGTAGCTCAGGGCATGAGCGTGAATCACTAAGGGTTTGCCGCTTTCATTTTTTACTTTGATGCCAGCCAGCATGGTCATCCAATCGTGCACGTGGACGACATCAAAGTCAATGTCCTTGGCTAGGGCTGCTACGTACTCTGCGTATTCCACTACTTTTTGTTGGACATCATCTCCGTACATTTCGTCCAAACGAAATCGGCTATAAAAAGTAGAGGTCGTCTTAGTATCTGTTTTGTTAATGGTTGAAGTGGAGGATTCGGAGGAGATAGAAGTCGTTGAGGTTCCTTCGGAAGTGATTTTTTCTACATCAGGATAAGGAGAGACGCCCTCCATCCCCGGTGCAAACAGCGTGCGCGCAAACTCATTATATTTTTCTTGGACTTCGTTTTCCTCTGATACTTGGGTGTTGTGGATAGCTACGTCGG
>JBCCJE010001066.1:0-1987 GCA_039027925.1 Bacteroidota bacterium | reverse complement strand
TCCGGCGAAGGGGCCGCCGCGTATCTGCGGTCGTTGCTGAACTTGATCCTTGTCGATCAGGCTGATGGGTTTCTGTTGGGCATGGCTTTATTATCTACTTTTGTTTTATCAATAGTGTTGTTGAAGCAAGTAGCGAGCGATTTGAATTCACGTTGCCGATTAGAGGTGACCGTGAATTTTACCATCTTATTGTTAATATAATTTCTGATATAAATGGTACTGATTGGACTGGTCGCAAACCAATTGATGGCGGCTAAATCTAGCTCTAGCGTATTGGTTTGGATTGGCGTTCCCCTCTTGGTATTGATTTCTCCCATACCGACGAAGCGATAACTCTTACGAGATTTTTTGGTATCCATGAATATAACTTCGTCTCCTTCGTTGAGATCCACCCCATTTTTAGAAATAAATTTGGCGGAGATGCCTTTTTCGTCGTTGATCAATTGCAAACTATACGTATAGTTTCCCCTAACCACCAAGGTTTGGTCTTCGGATTTCAAAAAATGGGTAGATCCAATTGTTTTATCTTCGGCGATGAGGCTACCACAATTTTGAGAAAAGGAATAATTGTTAATAAAAATGGATACAACAATCAACAGATAGTATTTGGAAAAATTCATATTTAGAAATTTTGATTCTATATTAACTAATTATCAAACGGTCTAAATCATTAAACGCTGCAATGTGATAGGCGCAATATACTCGCGTCTTAGTCCCTCATTTGGGTAATATTAATCGCACAAGATAACTAAGGAAAACCGAAATTCTAAAGCACATCAAATATTTTGTGATAATATGTGCCATCAAATATCGAATTTATTGACCTTCGGGGAATTGGAGAAGTTATTTCGAATACAACGAATAAAGGGAGTCTCTTCGTTGTGATTTTCTATTTTTTTTAGTTTTTCAGTTGATTTCTGATGTCCATTTGCAGCGACCACATTTCCTCTACTGATACATCTTTTCGGCTCAATTTTTCTAAATCATCGTATTCCGTCCATAAAAACGGATAGAAATTTATGGCTCGGTCTGCCCCCATCGCTCGGACTTCCTCTTGCCAACCTGTCCACCGCAGACCTGCGTAAAACTGATTAATATTTCCCGTAAATGACCAATACAAAAAATCCGAATAACCAACGCCAAGCGATTCCCAGTTCAAGTTATCAGGGGAAAAATAGAATACCTTTCCGATGTCTTCACTACCGAATGCTCCTGCGTTCAGCGCAAAGAATCCTCCAATAGCATCGTCCGCAACTAAAAGAAATGAAGGGGATTGCCCATACTGTTCGAAGGACTTTCCTTTATTCCATGCTGGTAAGTTTCTTTTTAAAAAATCAGAACCCGAGCCCAAAATCCTTATCCATCCATCGTCCACCAAGAGGCCTCCAGTTTCATAAATTATGGCACCCATCGTTGATCTGGTAGTCACTTGGGTTCGGTACAAAGCTATCTCTGCTTGGTTGGAATCTCTAGCTAGAACATCAACTTTATTTGTAGCTTTTTTTATCCATTTTTCTATCAATACCCAAGCTGCATTCTCTTTATTGATTAGTTTGTGGAGTGGCTTCATGTCTTAATTTTTTAGCTTCGATTTGATGTAAGGTATTACTTTTGGCGGTATTTACTTTTCTTTCAGTCTTCTTTTTAATTCTTCAATTAACCTATCTTTTTCACCCAATGCTTTATCCTTTTCACCCAATGCCTTATCCTTTTTTTCAAGTGCTGCTAGATATGCTTTTTCTCGATCCTCAAACATTGCGTTGACGCTTCGCCACGCCTCTTGCTCTTTTTCGATGGCTTTTCTTTCTTCGGGATTAGTACCCGAATGGTGTAGTATTTCTGTGATGATTTTTACTTCCTCTTCGTCAATATCGTTGTTATATTCCTTGGTCACTTCGCTGGTGTCCACGAAGTTTCTTTGTTCAAACACACTTAGGAGTTTATCTAATCTAGTTTGGTAGCGTTCTCCGATTCTTCTGACTTGGAC
>JBCCJE010001065.1:0-2012 GCA_039027925.1 Bacteroidota bacterium | reverse complement strand
CTATTCCTACCATACCCGTTCAAATCAATGCCGAAAAATTTGTTCCCGGTATGTACACAATTTCGATCAAAGTAGATGGACATAGAAGGATCGTCAGAAAAGTGGTAGTAGCGGAGGAATGATAAGGAAAACATTTGAACTGATATTTTGCCATAAAGAAAATAAGACTCTAAGCTGATCTTAGAGTCTTATTTTCTTCACGACAAAAATTTAACCAGGACGAGATTTAAGGAATGGTGCATTAATAAATTTACATTTTATGCGCAGTTATTTTTTCTTTATGCAAGGCGAAAAACGTAGACGATGCGGGGCATCGGCGAGGCTTTTCAACGCAGCAGAAAGGAAAAAGAACAAGTAAAAAATGTAGAGTTATTATTGAACCATTCCTAAGCAGTTCACGTTCTTGCGCCAAAAAGCAGGCTACCAATTCTGACCATCGTACTGCCTTCCTCTACGGCAATTTTATAATCGCCCGACATGCCCATTGAGATTTCTTTAAAATCATCATTGTCCTCGAAGTACTCAGCTTTGAGGATGTCAAATATTTTTCGGAGGGCTTTAAATTCACTTCTCACCTGATCTTCATTATCCGTAAAAGTAGCCATGCCCATCACGCCGACAATTCTGATGTGTTCGGCATTTTCGTAAAAATCACTTTCTAAAATGGCCTTCGCCTCGGCGAAGCTCAATCCGTATTTCGAATCCTCCGTAGCAATGTGAAACTGTAGGAGTACATCAATCACTCGATCATTTTTTTTAGCTTGCTTGTTGACTTCTTTTAATAATCTCAAGCTATCAATGGAATGAATCAGTTGGATAAATGGTGCAATGTATTTCACCTTATTGGTCTGCAAGTGCCCGATTAGATGCCAAGCAATATCCTTGGGCATTGCTTCGTATTTCCAAGTAACTTCCTGCGCTCTATTTTCTCCAAAAATCCGTTGTCCTTGATCGTATAGTTTTTGAATGGCCTCGGTAGGTTTTGTTTTGGATACCGCTACCAATGCAGTATCGGTAGAAGTCAGATTTTTTAAGATGTTGTCTAACATTTTCTAAATTTTTTTAAAAAAAGATTAACACCCAAAAGCGGACTAAGTTCGGCACGTTTTTCGTTTTTCTCGAATAAAAAATAATCATCATGTATCAACAAAAATCACGACGAGCAGCTAAGGTCAGAAAAATCAAAGCAATGACCATCACCATCATTTTCCACCTTGCTCTTTTCGGAGGATTGGCATTCGGGACTAACCTTGGAGAAACGGTAAAGGATACCGTCAAGGAATGGTTTCAAGAAGAGACACCAAAGGAAAAAGTAAGAGCGTCTTTGGCTAAAAGCAAAAAGTGAGACAGCCACCGCTCGGCGCAATCTAAAAAAGCCCATGCAATTCTGCCTGTACCATATTGATAACCGTACCCATATCTTCGGCGTTATTTTTAAAATCAATATTGTTCACATCAATAATCAACAGGTTGCCTTCCTCGTAATTTCCAATCCAATCTTCGTACCGTTGGTTGAGCCGTTTTAAATAATCCAAACTCATATTACCCTCGTAGTCACGTCCTCTTGCTTGGATGTTGGATACCAATTTGGGAATATCCGCCCGCAAGTAAATCAACAAATCGGGCGGCTGAATCTGCGAAATCATCGTGGCGAAGAGGTCTCGATAATTTCGAAAATCACGAGTAGTCATCAATCCCATATCGTGTAAGTTGGGGGCAAAAATATAAGCATCCTCAAAAATAGTCCTGTCCTGAATGACAGTTCGTTCGCCGTTTAAAATTTTTAAAATCTGCCGATACCGACTGTTTAAAAAATACACCTGCAGGTTAAAAGACCATCGCTGCATATCGCTGTAAAAATCATTTAGGTACGGATTATCTTCCGTGGACTCATACTGTACTTGCCATCCAAAGTTTTTACCCAACTGTGTACAAAGTGTAGTTTTGCCAGCCCCGATGTTGCCAGCTATTGCAATGTATTTTACTTCTTTAGAGGTTTTCTCAGAATTCAT
>JBCCJE010001064.1:0-2016 GCA_039027925.1 Bacteroidota bacterium | reverse complement strand
TTTTCCTTTTACCTCACCAAATGAGTAATCTCCCAAGCAAAGCGACTGTCAACCGTATTTAAAAACCTCTATTCTTGTAAAAGCACGAGTAGAACAAAAATGCAGAATTATGTCAAAAAGAAACATCCCCGTTGTTGACCTAGAGCACTTCATTCACGGTAGTCCCGAGGTGAGAAATGAATTTGTAAAAGCACTAGGTCGAGCCTTTCACGAAGTCGGTTTTGTAGGCGTCAAGAATCACGGCGTTCCACAAAAATTAGTAGATGATTTTTACGCAGCAGCCAAAAGATTTTTTGCCTTGCCCGTTGACGTAAAGAGAAATTACGAGGTAGCTGGACTAGCTGGTCAGCGTGGCTACACCTCCTTCGGTAAAGAACACGCTAAACAATCCAAAGTGGCCGACTTAAAGGAATTTTTCCAGATTGGTCAGACCGTAGCAACCGACGATCCTCTCAAAGAAAAATATCCAGATAATGTCAAAGTCGGAGAAGAACCCGAATTTTTTAGGTTGGGAAATGAGTTGTATCGCTCGTTTGAGAAGTCCGGAGGAGCATTGCTAGAAGCCATTGCCATTTATTTGGATTTGGGTACCGATTATTTTGATGCCCACATAGAAAAAGGCAATAGCATCCTCCGAGCTATTCATTATCCTCCCATCAAGGAAGAACCCAAATCAGCCATTCGTGCCGAACAGCACGAAGACATCAACCTCATCACCCTCTTGGTAGGTGCTTCGGCGGGAGGATTGCAAGTACAAAATATGGAAGGCGAATGGCTACCCGTGATGCCCGAGGAAGGAGAAATTGTGGTCAACGTAGGAGATATGCTCCAACGGCTCACTAATAATTATTTGAAATCTACGACGCACCGAGTCGTCAATCCGCCCCGTGAACTGTGGCACATGCCCAGGTTATCTATTCCTTTCTTTTTGCACCCTAAGAGTGAGATGGATTTGACTTGTTTGGAAAAATGCGTAACGGAAGAGCATCCATTAGCCTACGAGCCGATCACGGCGGGCGCGTATTTGGATGAGCGGCTACGGGAGATTGGGTTGAAGAAGTGACGCCCAACCCCTAACCCATAGCATCTAAAGGGGAACAACTCTCTGAGTCCTTAGATATGCCAAATTTTAAAAATTTGGCATATCTTAATTTTTCTAGATGGCATTAGATATTATTTTAAAAACAAAATTTACCTGACCGAACTTTCCTCAATCTCCCAATGTTTTAAGTTTATATATCAGTAATTAATCTTGAAAATTTGTCAACGGTGTTAGTTCTACGCAGGTAAAGCTAACACCGTTTTTTTGTGGGTACGCTCGAAAATAATTCAGGAGCCAATTAGCCAGTAGAATTGATAAATCCCTGACTATTCCCTGATTTTTAATCATAAATAAAGGCTAAAGAGATGCAATTATCTGTTTATCGTAGTACATTAGGACTGTCCTAGAATCAACTATTCCAAGGAGTAGTTTTTTTGAAAAAATAACATCGAGCTAATGATTAATACGGAATACCAATTTATGGTAGATTTTAAATTACCAAGTGCGCTTTCAAATGAGTTCATGGATTTGGTGCCCTACCAACGGATAGCAGTCAACAGACTCTTCGACGAAGGAAAGCTAGTCAATTATTCTCTTTCTTTGGAAAATGCTAGGCTGTGGGCCATTTTTACTGCTAATTCAGAAATGGAAGTGATGGAGATGCTTACGGATTTGCCACTTACGCCTTACATGAAAGTGGAGATTAGTTTGCTTACATTTTATAATGATGCTACTTCTCAAGTCCCTAAGTTTTCGTTGAATTGATATTTTTTTTGAAAAAATTGAGTAGTTACGTTAAACATCCTAGTTAGTTTTACGTTTTATTCATATATTGTGAAATCAACGAAACAAAACATGTTTATTTTCTCTAATATTTATAATAATGTTTTATCTTTGTTCTAACAAATTGAAAAAGTTAATCTTAATTATATAAGAAAAACTAAAGAAGTTTTCATTTGGTTTTTTGGGGTTAT
>JBCCJE010001063.1:0-2018 GCA_039027925.1 Bacteroidota bacterium | reverse complement strand
GTGGCTACTCTTTTATTTGCCACTAAGACGCCAAGGCACTAAGGTTTTTTAAAAAAATTCTTTGTGGCTTCGAGACTTCGTGGCCACTTTATTTTTCACCTAAAATTTAAAAGCATACGCAATCGAAGGAATGATAGGCAGAATGCTGATTTCCTTTATCACCCTTCTATTTGTTCTAGTCTCTGAGTCAAATTCATCTTCAACGAAAGCGTAATACGGATTTCGATTCCAATAGGCATTATACACGCTCAGTATCCATTTTCGCTCGTATCTAGCCTTCTGTTTGATAAACTCCACACTAAAATCCAACCGATGATAATTGGACATCCGGTAAGCGTTTTTATCTCCTAGTACTTCGATTTCTCCATTTTGCCAAAAGGAGGATTGTGGATTGAAACCACCGACATCGTACCGTGCGGTAGGTAAAGATATGGCATTTCCAGTACCAAATACCCACGCGCTAGATAGGTTAATTCTATCCGACAACTTATGCGCCACCACTACGGATATGTCGTGTCGCCTATCGTAGCGAAATGGGTATCTTTCGCCACCGTTGATTTCTGGGAATTGGCGAAAATTCCAAGATAAGGTGTAGCCAATCCAGCCCGTTGTTTTTCCTTTTTTCTTTTGTATAAAAAATTCTGCACCGTAGGCTTCTCCGTCACCTTGGGTAACTTTGGTTGTCCAGTCGTTACCAAACCCCGTAAAGAAACTCGCGCCTTCTCGGTAGGAAACTAAGTCTTTCATTTTCTTATAAAACCCTTCAATGGACAGCTCGTACTTATCATTGATCGTCTTTGCCACCCCCAGAGCAGCTTGCCAAGATCGTTGGGGCTTGATATCCTCGGTACTTGGCACCCAAAGGTCAGAAGGCAGATTCAACGCCTCGCTCGTTAGCAGATTGATAAATTGGGTCATCGTCGAAAAAGCACCCTTGAATGCAACCCCATTATCCATTAGGTATCGCATCCCTAGCCTTGGTTGGAGTGAGGTATAAAATGTTTCATCCACATTAAATGCCGAAGCGTGTAACCCGACGTTGGCTTTGAAGTTGCCGAATTTCATATCATCCTCTACGTACAAGGCGTACTCCATCGAGGTTTGTTTTAGGCTACCAATCAGGGTATCTAAATTCTCGTCACCTGATTCCAATTCAAAGCTAAGTGCTCCTGGGCGGTAAGTGTGATGGGTAGCATTGCCGCCAAATCTGATGTAGTGATTGGGCGAAGGGATATAGTCAAAATCCAGTTTTCCGGCCCAATCCTCGATGCCCGATATATACTTTGCCAAGAACCTATCATCTTCATCTTTATCTTCAAATCCGTTAGAAAAATTAATCTGATAATTAGAGTAAGTCAGCGTCGTGTTCAAAAACAACTTATTGCTGATTTGATAATTCCAACGCAACGCAGAAATCAAGTTTCCCCAATCTACGCCCCCTTCACTAACGAGATCGTCCTCTTCGTATTTGTTGTAAAAAACATCCGCTCCCGAGTAAGCACTTAAAAATAAGCGATGCTTATCGTTGATCTTATGTTGAAGTTTAGCATTCAAATCGTAGAAGTATAATTTAGGTGTGATTTGCCCACCGTCTTGTCTTGCTTGACTTTTAATAATTGGTCTAAAAATCAAATCCGCATAGGTCCGTCGTCCCGAAATGATAAAGGAGGTTTTATCCGTTTTGATGGGGCCTTCGAAGGTAAACTTAGAAGAAATCAATCCAATCGAACCTTCGCCGTGGTATTCCCTCATGTTGCCTTCTTTCATGTTGATTTCGAGTACAGAAGACAAACGTCCGCCGAATCTTGCGGGAAAACCACCTTTGGTTAGGGTCACATTCTTGATAGCGTCGGCATTGAATACCGAAAAAATACCGAGTACGTGGCTTACATTATATACAGGTACGCCGTCGAGCAGAACCAAATTCTGATCGGGACTACCCCCTCTTACGTAAAGTCCGTTGGTACCTTCTCCGCCCGACTGTACTCCCGGCAGTAGTTGCAGCGTTTTCAGTACAT
>JBCCJE010001062.1:0-2018 GCA_039027925.1 Bacteroidota bacterium | reverse complement strand
TTTTTATCCAAAAAGACCTGAGTTTAAACTTTAACCTTAATGCACCGATTCAACCCGATGAGGTAGAGTCAAGTGATTACCAAACACCTGCTCAAAAAAATGCTTCCCACAAAAAGAAAAAAAACGAAGCAAAATTGACCGAAAAAAGTACTCCCCAAAAAGTAGCTGGCGTCCATAAAAAGAGCAATTCCTTTTTTAATTTTTTTGATAATCCCTTCGGAAAATCCAACCCCAAAGTTGATCTAAAAATAAACTTGGATAAGGTAGCTGAAGCCACTAAGCAAGGTTATTTAAAAC
Organism: Bacteroidota bacterium; assembly: GCA_039027925.1. GTDB lineage: Bacteria > Bacteroidota > Bacteroidia > Chitinophagales > Saprospiraceae > CAJQQY01. The sequence continues at coordinate 1,721 of JBCCJE010001062.1, read as the reverse complement.
GGTTTGCCAAAGTAGCCGTCAACGAAAAAGATAAATTCGGCGTACCAGCTTCCATCATTTTAGCCAATGCACTTTTGCATAGCCAAGGTGGTCAGCACCATTTGGCAACGAGTTATAACAATCATTTTGCAATTCCGTGTGGAGATGATTGGAATGGGGGCACGGGTAGTGAAAATGGAATTTGCTACCGAACCTACGAGACAGCTTGGATGAGTTTTAGAAATCATTCGGAGTATTTGACCAAGGGAAAATTTGCTCATTTATCGAACCTCGCTGCCAATGATTATAAAGGTTGGGCGAGAGGATTGGAGAAAGCTGGTTTTTCGGATTCAAAAAATTTCGCAAAAAACTTAGTCAAGGTGATTGAGCAGTATGGTTTGAATGATTTGGATGGATGAGGTTTTAGTTCTAGCAGACAGGGCAAAATGACCATCCGAAGTTTTTTGAGGTAGGGTTGGAATACGTTAATTTACGTATCGGATACCTCCTAGCACTACAAGTTAAAAATTAATAGTTAACACTCTCAATTTGATTTTCGCTTACGTAAATTAATTGTTATAACTATTTGGCGGCAGATAGGTGCCGTGCCTCTGGCACTCGGATGTCGAGGAACTTAGAATTTTCAATACTACCTATGTGTTGTCCCTCTGGGACTTTTCAGTTTAAGAGTACCAGAGGTGTAGCACCTGCCTACCTAACGGCACAGATATCGTTAGTAAAACTGAAGTTCTGTAGAATCATAAAAGTCCCAGAGGGACAACACATAGGTAGCCTTAATTATCGTAATTCCCTTGCGTCCGAGTGCCAGAGGCACGGCACATAACAATTAATTTACGTAAGCGAAAATCAAATTAAATATTACTGGTTAATCTTTAAATTAACACGCATAAAATCCGTCGGTACGATTGTCTATTTTGCCTTACCCCTCATTTTTACCCAAAATTTATTTCATGAAAATAAATTAGATTTGCTGAAAAACAGCGTATGAAATATTTCCTCTTTTTATTTTTTAGTTGTTGCTTTTTGCAAAATTGTAACAAGTACTCTTCGTACACGATGGAAAATTTATTACTTCGGCGGGGGGCGCCAAATCGTTCGAGGCGGCTTTATACCTTTGCGAACATTTATACGGAAAAGCCATCGCGAATAGCTTGGCGGGCGGCTTGGTGATTGATTGGGATTTGGATCAGGTGACGCACATTGTAGAAAAATAATGATGAGCTAGGCTGAACGTGGTTAGCCCACCAATCGAAAACCTACCCCGTGGATATTTTCGATTTTCAAGGATTCGTCCTGCTTGAGATATTTGCGTAAGCGAGAAATAAAAACGTCGAGGCTTCTGCCCAAAAAATAATCATCTTCGCCCCACAGCGATTCTAAAATCTGCGAACGCTTCAGTACTTCATTTTTATTTTCAACGAAAAATTTCAAAAGGTCAGCTTCTTTTTGGGTAAGTTGCCGATGGGTAGCTCCATTTTTGAGGGATAGATTTTTGTAGTCAAATTCAAATTTTCCAATGACAAAATTATGCTCTGTTTCTTTTGTAACAATCTGACTACGTTTTAGAAAAATCTCAATTTTTAAAATCAATTCCTCGATGCTGAATGGCTTAGTGATGTAATCGTCGGCCCCCAATCGTAAGCCGTGTAGGCGATCTTCCTTCAATGATTTGGCGGTCAAAAACAAAATGGGAACTTGTTTATTGCGCTTCCTAATTTCTT
>JBCCJE010001061.1:0-2035 GCA_039027925.1 Bacteroidota bacterium | reverse complement strand
TTCCTTTTTTAAGATGCGCAAGGCTCATGTACCAATTGGACATGGCTCCGTACAATCCCGCATTGAGCGATTGACTTTTCTCTAGGTGAAAAATAGCTTTTTCGAAATCAGCTACTTCGTTGTACAGGTGGCTGAGCCCTAGATAAAAATGTTTCTCTGCCTGATTCCCTTCATCACCCTTGAATGACTTTTCGATAGCCGCTACTGCGATGTTGAAGTTTCCAGATTTGTAGGCATCTATGGCATTTTCCCAATTGGACTCAATATCCTCCGTCTCTCTCACCACCGTTGGTGCTTGGTGGATGTCCATTAAATGGTCATCGGCCAATGTACCCAGATCCGATCCCGAAAACATCATCCAACCCAAAGCTAGACCTACTCCAAGAATAGCTACCGCCGCAACACTTCGAATCCAACTGATGGATCGCTTGGCAGGATTTAATTGGCGTATGGGCGTTTCCGTTGAGATACCTTGCTCATTTGCCAATTTTTGCCATCTCAACTTTTGCTGTACATTGAAACTAGCGTTGACGGCAACTGCCATTTGAACCTCCTCGGCAAAGTCTGCGTCATTTTTTTGGAGTTGCTCGAACTGATTTTGTTCGGCTGCGCTCAACTCCTCGTTCAAATATTTTTCTATTAATTCTAAATTTTTCATAGTGTAAATGTAGTATTTCCTTTCAATAGAGATAAATTTAATAAATGGTTAAAGTTGATTTGTTTAGCATTTGTTTTACTTTGCCCACCCGATTTGGTTTTAATTTGATCCAAACTAAAACCAAAATTCGGACTAGCTGTGGTCAAAATAGGAGGAGACCAATTACTGCTCCTAAATTTTTGGAATCGAAATACTATCTTGAAAGTTGGGGTGTTGATAATATTTTTTCTGCATTCCGTACTTTTAACCCCATGAAGCCAAAAGGTGAACCCGTCTTTTTGTTTTTTGTGGAAGAGAGGGGAGTAGAGATGAATAATGAGAGATGAGAGATAAGAGATGAGTCACCAAACATTATGGTTTGTTTTTCTTTTCTCTCTTTTGAACAGCAACCATTTTTTTTAAAACAAAATATTACTCATATGAAAAAATTATTTTTCTCATTGATCCTCCTAGCACTTTGGAGTTGCGCTCCTCAAGAAAATGCTCCTCAGAAAATGGTAGAAAAACCAAAAGATGATCTCCCGAAGGTGGATGTAATGGCTAATTTAAAAAAGTTAGATATCGAACTACCCACGTTGAGTAAGCCGCTGGCCAACTATGTTCATACCGTTCGAACTGGAAACTTAATTTATACCGCTGGCAAAGGGCCTACCCGTCCCGACGGAAGTTATTATACCGGAAAACTAGGCGACGACTTGACCGTAGAGCAAGGGCAAGAGGCTGCCCGTTTGGCTGGTATCAGATTGTTAGCATCTCTACAAGCGGAGTTGGGCGATCTCAATAAGGTCAAAAGAATCGTCAAAGTCTTGGGCATGGTCAATGCTACTCCAGATTTCACAGAGCACTCCCAAGTTATCAATGGCTTTTCGGATTTGATGGTCTCGGTATTTGGGGAAAGAGGAAAACACGCTCGATCAGCGGTAGGGATGAGTTCGCTACCAGTTAATATTGCCGTAGAGATTGAGATGATCGTGGAAGTGGAGGAGTGAAAAGGTTGTCTTGGTGTATATATTTTAAGATATGCTAAATCATTACCTCAAACATAACTTGCTTAAAGCAAAATTATTTTTCAAAAAAAAACCAATAAAAAAAACACTAGTTTGGTAAACTAAAAAAGTACAAAGAAAGCGTCACATTAATTAAATCCTCAATTCTAAAATACTGTTAATCAAACAGTTACCCTCCCCCCCCGGAATTACATATCATACAGAATACATGTTTTTTCTTTTAGTTTCATAAAAATACTTGACATGTATTTTTATTGTTATAGAATAACCTTATCGGAACAATTTCTGTACGCATCATAAACGACAAAAATATTTAAATAACTAATTCACATTAACCATGAAGAGAAATTTTCTAATAGCTATCGCTATG
>JBCCJE010001060.1:0-2054 GCA_039027925.1 Bacteroidota bacterium | reverse complement strand
CTACCCCCCGCCATGATGTGCGGATTAATACGAATACAAATGGGGACATCGGGAAACACTTGCCCAAATTGTTCTAGGATCGAAATATTGTCAATATTGATTCTTACTCCGAGCTGTACCGCTACTTTTATTTCTTCGAGCGAAACACAGTTGGGCGTGTAAATAATATCCTGCGGTGCAAATCCGACTTGCAATCCCAACCGCACTTCCTGAATGGATACGGTATCTAATCCCGACCCCAACCGTTTAAAATATTTCAATACACTCAGATTAGTTAAGGCCTTACAAGCGTAATTGATCTTTAGTTTTTTGACATCAAAAGCATTAATCAAGCGAAGATACTGGCGTTTCATAATTCCCGTATCGTACACATACAATGGACAATCGTATTGCTCCACCAACTGCAATGGATCAATACCTCCCTCAAAAAGATAGCGGTTGCCTTCAAGATTCATTTTTGAAATATTTTAAAGTGAAAAAATGTAAGTGATTTTATTTGGGATGGAAGAGGAATAGAATCAGCCAGCTTGTTGATGCTACTACTCTTTCATTCCTTTGGTAGGTTGATTTTAAATTTTGCAAAGATAAATGGTATTTGCGTTTATTTTAAATCAAAAAATAAAAGAATGGTTGGATGTACACCAAAATTAATATTTTTACCGTCTAAGGAATGAAAGAATTTATTAGAAGTCGAAATCTACCAACGTGACAGAAAAAGAAATTATTCAAGGCTGTCGAAAAAAGAACCGTAAAGCACAACAATTCCTTTACGAAAAGTACGCTCCGAAGATGTTTGGGGTATGCCGTCGCTATGTGAAAAATTACGAAGACGCCGAAGATGTCTTAGTGGAGGCTTTTTTTAAAGTAATGACAAAGATTGAAATGTTCAGCGGCAAAGGAAGTTTTGAAGGATGGATCAGAAGAATCATTGTCAATGAGTCTTTGATGCACCTTCGGAAAAATCATAACTTCAGACTGACCGTTGAGATCAGCAATATTGATATAAAATCTACCGTAACGATTGAAGATGATCTAGCGGCACAAGACATTTTAAATTTGTTGGACAAATTGCCCACGGGCTATCGAACCGTTTTTAATTTATACGTAGTAGAAGGGTACAAGCACCGAGAAATTGCCGAAGAGCTAGGGATCAGCATCAATACCTCAAAGTCACAATTGATACTAGCCAAGAAGAGATTACAAACTTTGGTCAAAGCCAATCAAATTCCGGGAGTCGGGTAAGAGATCATGAAAAAAAACTTGTTATACATTTTTGTAATTATTTTGTTAGCTGGCTGTAAGACGACGTATCCTAGGATGACACCTTCTGCACCTAACCAAGAAATAGCATCATTCAATGATCCAAATATTATTTCTGAATCTTTATTTACGGATAAAGCCGCTACCATTTCGGAGGAAGATATTCAAAGATTGTTAAATGGAAAAATTGAAATTCCAGATACCATAAATATTGCCATCCTCAACATGAACTCTACCCAATACTCTTATCGAAGATATTACTGGGGCAATGAGGAAGAAATGCAAACCCAAAGAGATTATTTTGAGTTGTTAAAATCAAAACTCGAAAGTACTGGTCGGACGAAAAAAATTTTTTTACTTCCAAAGTTAATGATTAATACTTCACCTACGTTGACACAACTGAGAGAGTCCGCAGTAAGAATGCAGGCAGATATGCTACTGATTTTTAATATCCAAAGTGATTTGTATTACAAATACAAGATGTTTAAAAAAAACGAAGTAAAAGCATTTGCGACCTGCGAGTCCTTGCTGATGGACATTCGGACTGGGGTGATTCCTTTTTCTGATGTTTTGACCCACGATGTGTTATTGAAAAAAGATGAAGAAGATTTTAATAACGAAGAACTTAAAAAAAGAGCCACCAGAAAAGCAGCAAAAATGACCTTAGAAAGTTTAGGGTCTGATTTGGTTGATTTTTTTAAAAATGAAATTTGAAAATTCTGTTTTGAACTTCAATTCTCAATTTGACATTTGAGTAGGAAAATAATTATCATGTGCCGTCCCTCTGGGACTTT
>JBCCJE010001059.1:0-2056 GCA_039027925.1 Bacteroidota bacterium | reverse complement strand
ATTTATATACAATTTATACATATTAAATTTAATTGTTATCTTTATCGAAGGAAAATTAAACATACAAAGTTTCTACAATTCTTACCTGACACACTACCTTTAATCTTAGCAACTCCACAAAAGCCAAATAAAATTTGTTTTTTTGAAATGATTCGATTTTGAGATCGTGTTATTCCTAAAAATTTTTACGCCTGCTTAGGTAGGGAAAAATCATCCAAGCAGAGCCAAGCATACTTACTTCCAATTTTTTGACCTAAACCGATTACTATGGGAAATGAGAAAACTACCCTAGCAATTCGTAAGAATCATATCGTCAAACGTCTATACCAAAAGTATTATCACGCCTTAATGGCATTCGCATTGGGATTAACCAAAAATGAAAGCGATGCTGATGATTTGGTTGCGCTCATCTTCGAAAAGTTGTGTAACCTTCCGCTTGAAAAATTGGAGGCACTAGAAGAATGGGATGCGCCGTCCACTTACAACTACCTACTCAAAGCGTTGCGTAATTTGTACATTGACTTGCAGCGAGGAAAGAAGAATCGAAGCGCAAGAGAACAAAATTATTTCGATAAAAATTATTCAAAACCTTCACACTCCCCCGAATCTGTTTTTCTTGAAAAAGAAAAACTCCAAACTGTAAAAAAAGCCTATTTCGACGCCTTGGATGAACAACCTAAAATCTTGAAGGTTGCTTTTTACTTGAAAATTGATAGAGATTTTCGAAGTAAAGATGTTGCAAGATTGATAGGCATGAATCCCAATACATTTGGTGTCCAATATTTAAGATTTAAAAAAAGAGTCAAAGAAAAATTAGCTAAACCCTCACATTCCTGTTAACACTATTTAATTTTTTTTAGAAAAAAGTGATTATGAAAAACTCACTACTACCAACTCAAAAAACACCAAATAAAAGCAATCCTCCTTTGTATTCTCAAATCATTGAGGAGGTATTGAGCTTGACATATCCAAGCTACCAGAATTTTTTCTACCACAAAAAGGAAGAATTGTACCGATACATCTTCGATTACTTTTTTAACGACGACGAGACGGTGTTAGTAGCTATCGAAGGTTTTACCAATGTAGCTACTGCACATCATCTTCAAGGCTTCAAGGTGCTCGTCCAGAAGCATCAGTTAGCGTCTTTTGATGAATTTGATGACTATATGATCCTCAAAAAAAATGCTTCTTTTTTTAAGCTAAGTCGGATTTTAGCCGATCACGAAATCTTGACCGAAGAAGAAAAGGATAGCATTATCGGAGGAAAAAGGTGGAACATGCCGTTTACTATTTTTAATCTTTATCGTTACCACCGTGAGCTATTAACGGCCTAAGTCAAATAACAAAGTGACGGCGACATCACTTTGCTTTCTCATAGTATGTGTGGAATGAAGTACTTACCTACGGTAGGTACTTCATCTTTTTTGGATGCTAGACAACTCCCCCTGAACCTAGGAATTACAGGATGTAAATATCTTGTTTTTCTCTGTGCCGAATATTTTTGATTTTATAAAAGCACAGATTCCTTTATCGTAAATACCTTGTTATGAAGTTGTGGAGGTCTTGGTAGATTGTATATCTCCGTTCCATTTCCAATCCAACAAAGTGACGAATGCGTTGAAAAGGTAAAAAATATATTTTACTACATTAGCCAAATTCATCTGGTAAGTATTTTTTGCTAGTTGAACCAAATTATAGATTATCCAACTCAACCACGTTTCTTCATACTTCAGGGCATTACAAAAATTAGCCCCCAACGACAACCCAAAAATGACTGCTACCAAAATCAAAAAACTATGCTCCGTAATCCCTCCGAAAAGGTACGCACCGAGATAAACCAAACCAAAGCCAATCAGGATACCTACAATGTTGATGAGATAATAATTAGCATCCCGCTTCCTTATTTTTTCGCCACTTTTCCAATTTGAAAAGGCAAAGGTGTGGATAAAAAAAGTCAACGGATAGGTGATGACCGCCGAGTGATTTCCAAACAAATAATCAATAGTTCCCGAACTGATCGTCGTCAAAATACTGATAAAGTTTCCCCAGTTATTTT
>JBCCJE010001058.1:0-2059 GCA_039027925.1 Bacteroidota bacterium | reverse complement strand
TCTAGCTGCCTTGTAAGTAAAATCAGGATCGTTGATTAGCTTTTTTAAAATGACAACCTGCCCCAAATGATAGTAAGCGTGTTCGATCATCCCAACAATATTTCTAAAATAAGTTCCGTACTCTTCTTTGACGAATCCCGTAAATAACTTTTCGTCGGGCATCTGTTCTACTAATTCTGCAAAGCGTTCAGCATCCTGCCAAATCTTTTTTTTGAGGTTGTCCCATTCAGTTTCCGTTTTGAGTGGCGGCAAATCAAAACTATATTTATCCCGAATATTCAACTGATCACCTTCGAACACTTCGATTAATCCTGCGATGTAATAATTGACGTGGTAAGCTAGTGCAGCAATGGTGTTCAATGTGCCTACCTTGGTAGTTGCTTGATCTAAATTAACATCCGCGATTTCGGTTTTTAAATTGGTAGCAATCCATTTTCCGTTCAATTGAACCTCTCTAAATTGGTTAGCGATTTGGGCTGATAATTTCATTTTTAAACTTACTTTTATGACCATTAAATTTTTCCTTTACAATCGCAAAAATAATAAAATGAGACTTCTAACCCTTATTTTTCTCATTCCCCTACTCTACGCCTGTTCGTCCAAAAAGAATTTAATTAATAAAAATCTTTTTTTTCAAAAAAATCAAATCGAGAAAATTTTGGATGAGGAATCTAATCAAACCATGCCCTTATTCCTTATCACTAACCCATCCGATTCCATCTTGTTAAGAAAAAAATCTATGGATATTTCCCCTACTTCTACCCCAACGGTACTTCAACATTTTGCCAAAAGACTAGAATTGACAATGGTCAAATCCGGAGGGGTCGGTATCGCTGCGCCGCAGGTAGGTATCCTCAAAAATATCATCGTAGTACAAAGATTGGACAAAGAAGAATTTCCCAACGAGGTATATCTCAATCCTAGGATCATCGAATACGGAGCGGAGAAATTACCTACCCCCGAGGGATGCCTGTCCATTCCCGAAAAAAGAGGAACTACCCAAAATAGATCAAAAACTATTAAAATCACTTACCAAAAACTAGATGGATCACAGCACGAAGAAACAGTAGAGGGCTTTACTGCCGTCATCTTCCAACACGAGATTGACCACTTGAACGGTATTCTATTTATTGATCATTTGGAGCAGGAGGTAAAAAGTGGGAAGTGAGAGGAGGAAAAGAGAAGTAAGAGGAGAGAAGCGGGAATTGAGAAATGTGATGTAGAAAGAACGGGTAGAGAAAAATTCATAATTCTGCATTCATAATTCTTCATTCTCACAAATCATACTGCTTAATCTTGCGATATAAAGTTCTCTCCGAAATGCCCAACTCTTCCGCCGCATCCTTTCTTCGACCTTTGTATTTTTTTAGGGCTTTGTCAATCATTAGTTTTTCCATCGCTTCCAGAGAGAGGGTTTCTTCTACTTCCTCGGCGTGGTCGTAGTCAGAATTTTCGATGATGATGGGTTGGTTGGAATCTTCCTCAAAATCACGGGAACTACTTTGGTATCCTGCACCGCTCGAAGAAAATCTGCTGGCTCTTTCATCAGCGTAGGACTCCCGTGTACGTGTTGTTGGAAATTGCGGTGCTTCCAATTGTCGAAGGTCACGTAAGTCTGGTACTTTTAGATCGTTGCGCTTTATCATTTCAAAAACCAACGACTTTAGATCGTTCAAGTCTGCTTTCATTTCGAAGAGCAGCTTGTATAAAATTTCTCTTTCTTCGAAACCATTCCCACCGCCATTTTTCCCATTATCCTTAGGTATCATGGGGAGATTTCTCTGAAGTAAGTGGGGATTAGCTTCTACTAGTTCTTCGGCGGTAACAATTCGATCTTCCGCCATGATGGACACCCGCTCCGCCAAATTTTTCAACTCCCGAATATTGCCCTTCCAAGCGTAATTTTCTATCACCAACTGCGCCTTGTCATCCAAGCGAACGGGCGTCGTTCGGTATTTATCCGCAAAGTCTGCCGCAAATTTTCTAAACAAAATCGGTACATCCTCCGAGCGTTCTCGGAGTGGGGGTACTTTTATCATCACGGTATTCAAGCGGTAGT
>JBCCJE010001057.1:0-2071 GCA_039027925.1 Bacteroidota bacterium | reverse complement strand
CTCCTCCTCCCTCTCTCACAACCGATTTTTATTAACGATAGCCAACAATTCATCTCTATAATTTTTTCCAATGGGAATATGTTTAGCCTGATTCTTTTCGATCACTTCTACCATATTCCCCTGCACCGCTTGAATTTTTTGAATGTTGACGATGTACGAGCGGTGTATTCTTTTGAAGATATTGGAGGGCAACTTATCTTCCAAACTTTTCATAGTTTGCAGGGTGATAATTCTACTCGTGTTCATACGAATAATAACATAATCTTTTAATCCTTCGATGTACACAATATCCGCATAGTTGACTTTGATCAATTTTTTATCGGCCTTTACAAAAATAAAATCTTCACCGTCTTTGCTGGCTACCACTTCGGCGGCATCCACGCCCGCTCCTTTTTTTTCTAGTTCGATTTGTTCTTGGGCTTTGTTTACCGCTTTCATAAATCGGTTAAGCGATATGGGTTTTAGCAAATAATCTACGGCGTTCAACTCAAATCCTTCCACCGCATAGTTGGCGTAGGCAGTAGTAAAAATCACCTTCGGTGGTTTGGACAAACTTCGCAAAAAATCTACACCCGTGAGTTGCGGCATTTGAATATCCAAAAACATCAAATCAATGTCGTTGGTCTTTAGGGCTGCGTTTGCTTCGAGCGCATTGCTACATTTTGTCACCAAATTAAGATCGGGAATACTCTGAATGTAAGTTTCTAAAACATCCAAAGCTAAGGGTTCGTCATCTACAATTATTACATTTATCATTCGATTAAAATTTTGATTTATAAGAAATAGGTGGTTGTGAATTAAGCCTATCCCGAAACCTCGGAGGATCGTGAATTAAACCTATCCCGAAACCTGAGGAGATGATGACTTGACAATCTATTAATTTAAGTCTAAGTCCAAATCTACGGCGTAGGTTTTGGGATTATCGTGAATCGTTAAGTCGTGTTGGTTAGGATATATGATATTTAGGCGTCGCTTGACGTTGACCAATCCGATGCCGCCACTTCTCTTGTGGGTTTGTGTGGGCAGGCTTTCTGCCTTGCTATTTTCAATGTGAAAATGAACGTGCTGTTGATTGACATTCATGGTGATGTCCACAAATCCGTGAGAAATCTGGGTATTCAATCCGTGCTTGAAGCTATTTTCCAAAAATGGAATAAACATCAACGGGGCGATCTGCTGATCAAAAACTTGCCCCACTACTCTGAAATTAATATCAACATTTTTGCCTTGCCGAAGCCTTTCCAAATCTAAGTAATTTTGGATGTAGTTGACTTCTTTTTGCAGGGGTACTCTTTTTTCATTGCATTCGTAGAGCATGTACCGCATCATTTCCGAAAGTTTAATGACGATCTCTGGTGCCTTATCCGATTTTTTTAAGGTCAAGGCGTAGAGATTATTCAAAGTGTTAAAAAGAAAATGAGGATTGATTTGAGATTTTAAAAATCGAAGTTCGGATTGCATCGTCTGGGTCTGTAGTTCTTTGCGTTCCCTCAAATGTCTCACCCAATCGGTTACAATTTTTCCGATAGTAGAAGCACCTACAATCATAAAGCTAGAAATAAAAATTCCAATTTGCTGGGAGGGAATCCACGATTGCGAATTTGGAATAATGAAATAAAAAACCATCAGCTTGATCGGCGTGATGATAATTACCGAAAGAATGAGTAGCCCACAATAAAGCAAAAACTTCTTTTCGGTCAAATAATTAGGAATGAGGTAAAATAAATTGAAGTAAACCAAAACGGCAAAAAACAATATACTTACAACATCAATAAGTATCTTGGCAAAGATGCTAAAACCAGAAGTATCAATTAATAGCAGCAAAAAAAACATCGCTAACCAAAACAGCGTGTGATAGACTACTCGCTGGGTCACGAAGTCGTATATTTTTGTTCGTATGGTTCTTTTTACTACTTGATCCATTGGGAATGATGATCTCCTGAAGTGCTAAAAACTTCAAAAAAAGGTTAAGATCAGAAAGTTAATAACTAATTCGATAAATCCCTTTTTTGCGTGGATGAATTTGCTATTTTAGTTTTTTGTACTTTTGCGTCGCTTAAAAATAATGTCT
>JBCCJE010001056.1:0-2075 GCA_039027925.1 Bacteroidota bacterium | reverse complement strand
TTTGGTAAAAAATTAGGATTTGAAGTAGCTTCAACGTTATGTTATTTCATTTTTTCAGAATAGTAAAAATTTCAAATTACCCTAGTGAAGTAATGCCATTAATACAATGGAAAATCAATAAAGCAATTGATAATTTCAAGAATAGCTAAATAGTTACGTTTTCTAAATAAAAAAACGGATAAGTCGTTTTCACAACTCATCCGTTTTTTTAATTTCATCTTAAATAAAATACAAGGATGCTATCCTCCCGCTGACTCCAGTCCGCTACCTTCCACACCACTACCGCCCGCTACTAGGGCTGCAACGATACAAAGTACAAATAAAGCAATAGCCAATCCCCATGTCAATTTTTCGACGAAGTCGGTAGATTTTGCTGCTCCGAAAATTTGATTAGAAGCCTGTCCACCAAAAGTAGCATCTACACCACCACCTTTGGGATTTTGGATTAAAACTACTCCCATCAACATCACACAAACGAGAGCGGTCAAAACTGTAATAGCTGATAACATATTAAAATAAGTTTTTATTTTTTAAGAAGTGAAATGCTCTATTTTTTGAGCTTTTCTATTTTTTTCGCAAAGAAACTGCTTTTTTCAGGAAAAATCAAACTTAATCTTTTATACATCTGAATCGCCTTTTTTCTGCTGCCTTGCTGTGCCAGCAGTGCCGCAAGAGTTTCGGATACAATGTCCTCATTTTCTTGAATACTTTGTTTGGCAGCTTTGGGTATTTTGGTTTTCTTTTTCTTCTCTTTTTTGCTTTTCTTTTTTGCTTTATTCTTATCCTTTTTTTTGTCTTTCTTTTGCTTCTTCTTTTTTGCCTTTTGTTTTTTCTTTTTCTTGGCTTTATCTTTCTTTCCTTTGGGCTTTTCTTTTTTTGTAAGAGTAGTGTTAGCTGCCAAAATTTCTTCTTGCACTACTTCCTCAATAACATTTTCTATCTCTTGTTCTTCTTCGAGTTCGTCTATCACACTCGGAGGTTGGAACTGCTCCATGTAACTTTTGAACGATGATTTGGGTACGGGGGGCGTGGGCTTCATTTCAGTAGTATTTTTAGTATCGGAGGCTGTTTGCTCATCACTAAGATTTTCTATTGTTACGATATTTTCGTTGGAATGTTCCACGGCTTCTGGTTCCTCCTTTGCGGATTTGTGCATCAAGGCATCCATCTCCTGATCGGTCTTATTGGTTATTTCGAATAGGACTTCTCGGTCAATCGTCGTATTACCTTTGACGGGGGTCAAGTCCGTAAAACCATCTTCCGATGCGGGGGACTCTAGCTCATCTTCGGAAATGATGTTTTCTTCCAAAATGGGCGACTTGATTTCATTGGGCGTTGCCGTCATTTCCTTGGAATATTTCATAAGCAATTGGTCAATGACGGACTTCCGCTTTTTGGGTTTTTTCATATAGTTAATCATCTCGGATGCTTCCGAAACCTCAGCGTCAGTTTCCTTTGATTCTTCTTGGGGGTGTTCTTTAGAAGTAGAGTTATTATCGGTAATAGCAGTTGATGATTCGGTAGCGGATAACTCTTCTTGGGCTTCTGTCTTTTCAGGATCGGTAGTTAATGTTTGTGCTTCATCTTGAATATCAGATTCCAAATTAAGTTCAGTTTCCACTTTTGGAGGACTATCATTTTCTGTATCGTTAGCTATGATGGCAGTTGCTTCTGCGAGGATGGCCTCGTTTTCTTTTTCGAAAGAAGTGCTATCTGCTTCGACGGGTTCAGCCGAATTACTGAGATTTAGTTCTTCCGTCGAAGTCGCAGAGAGATCTTTTAATTCGAGATAGTCTTCATTGAGTACGAAGCTGTCTTCGGGAGTGCCCTCCGCCATTTTGTTTTTCATTAAATTATATAAAACGGTGCGATCTGCCGAATAAGTAGCGGCTAGTTCCAAGTCCTTTTGATACTCGTCCGAGTTCTCAATTTGACTTTTAGCCAATAGCATGTACCGAAGATTTTGACAATACGGATACTGAACCACTAAACTCTTTAATTCCTGATAAGAAATTTGGTACAAGTGCGACGGGTTATTCAGGTAGTACGTGAATCTTTCTGCTGTCATAATTTTT
>JBCCJE010001055.1:0-2076 GCA_039027925.1 Bacteroidota bacterium | reverse complement strand
ATTTGTGGCGCTATAAAGCATCCGATGCCTTTTGAAATTTATTAATTAGTGAATTTTAATGTTAAAAATTTATCTATGTTTTGAAAGAATGTATGCCGTCCCTCTGGGACTTCGACTATTTGTAAATGTATTGTTATTTTCTACCAATGTGTCGCCCCTCTGGGACTTTTCAATAAAAATAAAATCCAGAGGAAAGGTGAATTGGTAATTATAACAGTTTACTTACAAATCAGTAAAGTCCCAGAGGGACAGTACCTTGGTAGAGAACAACAATACATCTACAAGTTAGCAAAGTCACAGAGGGACGGCACGTGTGCTTTTAAAAAACATGAAATCAACGGCGGAAATTTAAAGTCATTCCATGAGTAAAAACCTCCGAGTTGACTACGTTAGGGTAGAAATTACCTCAAAGTTTTCCCCATTTTTCATCACAACACTCGCTCCACAAATTTCCCACTTCACTTCATCCTCATCGTTTTTCCTCTTCAATGAAATGATATTTGTAGTATCAAATCACAACGAACCAAATGATTATATTTTTTATCAACCCCCGAAGCATTTGATTTTATGCTTCTTAAATTTTGTAAACCAAATGAAAAAATTAGCAATCATGATTTTATTTTCTTTCGCACTAGCAGCAACGGCGACTGCTCAAATGAACAGTACCACCTCAACGGGTAAAGATTACTACGTTTCCCAACATCTAGGAAAAGGGCGATTAGGCTCCAAAGAAAAACCAGCTAAAGATTTAGCCGCAATAGCAAGCCGATTGGAGGCGGGAGATCGAGTACACATTGCCCAAGGGACTTACGTCAGCAAAGCAGGAAGAGGCACCGATATTTTAGAAGTACCCGTCTCCATCATTGGGGGCTACGCTGATGACTTCTCCATTCGTGATCCCTGGGGAAAACACCAAACCATTCTTTCGGGCACTAATGATTACCAAAAGTCGGAGACCAGCGAACGCCTAGGAATTTTGACGGATAAAAAATTCCGAACGTGGAAGGGTGCTATCAAAATTGACGGTATCATCGTGGACAACGGTGCAAGAAATCGTTATAAAACGGACGCAAAAAAATTAATACTGAGAAAAGCTAACGGAGCACTCGGTCAAGCGGCTACTCCGAGTTCTGCTGGTATCAAGGTAAGAGTAGGTGCCGAAACTAATGTGGAAATTACCAACTGTATCATTACCAACGTAGCTGCCTCCCAAGGTGCGCTAGATGTACAAATTGGTAGAAATGGTAAAGCCAAGATTCACAATAATCTATTGGTCAATAATACGGGTGAGGGAATTTATTGTAAAACCAATTTTCACAGCAACCGAGATCAGGCAGCATTTGAAGTGATGAATAATACGATTTTATTTTCTTGGAAATTTGATCCGATTGCAACTTACGGTGGCTCTTGCCTAATGATGGATGCTTCCGTCAACGTTTTCGCAAAAGACAACGTATTCGGTTTTGGAGAAATGGGCGGTGTAAATAATGTCAAGAAATGCGAAGCACTCCGTCTCACTTCCAATCTTTTTGTAGGAAATGGCATTTTTGACTACCGAGAGTTTCGTTCAGATTTACCTTTGGAAGAATTAGAAGATTACGCCGAAGCCTTAGATCCCAACAGTACGGATAATTTTTCGACGGAAATTAATCTTAACATTGATAAAAAGTGGGCAAGTCAGTACTTTAACCGAACAAGACTTTCCCGTGAAAAAGTAGATGCAGCGGTGACGGTCAGCAACTCAGACGCTAACCAACTGAGAAGTATGTTTGGATTAAATATTCAAGGAAGTACCGTGAGTATGGATGCTGATGTTTTTTTACATCACATGGATTTGCAGGCGGTGATCCAACTAGGGAAAGTACCTTTTGAAGGGAAAGGTTGTTCACAAAAAAGCATGTGAAATAATAGGGTGGCTGGCACTACCTCTTTAGGGTCGTGCATGTTTTAGTAATATAAATTTGAATCAGGAGACATGCCAAATCCTAAAGATTTGCCGTATCTGACTATGGAGCTTTTCTTCATTTTAAAATGTGCCGTCCCTCTGGGACTCTTAAAATATGTAAATGGATTGTT
>JBCCJE010001054.1:0-2089 GCA_039027925.1 Bacteroidota bacterium | reverse complement strand
TATACTTTTTCTAAAGATACGATCACGATAGCATTGAGTAATGAGACGAGATTACGCGCCGTTTTTGCCGATGCAGTCAAGTTGGTAAAAATGGAATGAAGATGTATTTGAGAATTGATTTGATAAATATACTTCGTAAGACTTTTTAGAATAATTTCTATTTTTACAAAAAATAAAACCTTAGCATCCTCTCAGCGCTAGGTGGTGAAATGCCTTAGAAATAAAAATATATAAAACTTAACTCTTTGGTTATGAATTTTTTATATGTTATAAAAAACAAAATACTTTTGTTTTACCATCACGTTTTGAAGAGTTATAAGCCTTTAATAGTTTGACAATTCTCCAAAATTTCGTTCATCCATAATTCCCCGAGGTTTCGGGGCAGACATAATCCTTTTCCCACATCGTATGATTCACTACAAAAAAGATATTGATAATATCGTCACTCTCACTTTAGATATGGAGGGACGTAATTATAATGTTATAAATCATCAGGCGGCTCAAAAGTTTGAACCAGTCTTGACTCATCTGAAAAAAGAAAAAGCAAAGGGTGTGCTGCGTGGAGTGATTATCACTTCTGCCAAAAAGAATTTTTTGGCTGGCGGTGACCTAGATTATTTGCATCAGGCTACCGACCCAAAAGCCATTTTTGAATTTTCGCAAGACATCCAAAGGTTTTTTCGATCCCTCGAAAACCCCGGTGTTCCCGTGGTAGCAGCGATTAATGGTTCTTCCTTGGGAACTGGATTTGAATTAGCGTTGGCTTGTCACTATCGGGTCACAATTGACGATCCTACAATTAGGTTAGGACATCCCGAAGTGACGCTAGGGATCATGCCCGGTGGAGGTGGGGTTATTAGAATGCTGTGGACGTTGGGCGTAGAAAGAGCTTATCAAGTACTTTCTAGTGGAAAGAGATTTTTACCCAAGGAAGCACTAGCGGCGGGGATCGTGGACGCCTTGGCTGCGGACGAAAAAGAAATGCTCTCCCTAGCAAAGAGTTGGATTATGGAAAATCCCGAAGGAAGAAGAGTATGGGATAGTGAAGGCGGTAGCATTCCGGGTGGAACTGCCAGGAGTACACGCTTGGCTAAAAAGATGCCCGTACTAAAGGCGCAACTGCTCGAAAAATTTAAAAATAATTATCCTGCTCCCGCTGCGATTTTGGATACGCTAGTAGAAGGTTCGATGGTAGATTTTGATACGGCGTGCCGAATAGAAAGCAGATACTTTACGAGTCTAGTAAGAAGTCCACAAGCTAGAAATATGACCAAGGCTTTTTGGTACGATTACAATGCCATCAAAGAAGGGAGTAGTCGCCCCAAGGGTTACGGAAAATTTCGGGTAAAAAAAGCAGGGGTCATTGGAGCGGGAGCCATGGGTTCGAGTGTTGCGTTTGTTTGTTTGATGAATAGTATGGAGGTAGTCCTGAAAGACATTTCCAAGTCAGTAGCCGAAAAAGGAAAAGACCTCTGCGAGCAGAAATTGCACGAGATGGTAGAAAAAGGCAAACTCACTTCCGCTGACGTCCCTCAACTACTGAAGAAAATAATAGCTACGGATAATCCTGCCGAATTTGAAGAATGTGATATCATCATTGAGGCTGTTTTTGAAAATCAGAGGGTCAAAGAAAATGTGACCCGGGAAGCTGAGATACATATTGACGAATATACCTTGTTCACGACCAATACCATTTCCATTCCGATTACCAAATTGGCCACAGCTTCTACTCGTCCCGAAAATTTCGTGGGGCTACATTTCTTTGCGCCACCCGATCAAGTCCCCCTGGTAGAGGTAGTCAGGGGGAAAAAAACCTCCGACGAGAGTATTGCCAAGGCATTTGACTTTGTAAAGGCCATTCGTAAAACACCCATCGTCGTCAAGGACAATTGGGGTTTTTTTGCAGCACGGGTACAGAATACTTTTATTTTGGAAGGTATCAACTTACTGCAAGAAGGTTACGCGCCCGCTTTGATCGAAAATTTGAGTTTGCAAGCGGGCATGCCCAAGGCAGCGTTGGCACTTGCCGATGATCTATCCCTGAAAATTGTTTTGCAATACGAAAACCAAGCCGCCGAAATTTACGGCT
>JBCCJE010001053.1:0-2096 GCA_039027925.1 Bacteroidota bacterium | reverse complement strand
TTGATATGATCGTCCACGCACTAAAGGAAACCTATCAGCCGGGCGTGCACCATTTGAGTTTTGTAAATTCGTAGATGCGCCATTCGAGTTTTGTAAGTGTTACGAAGGGATTTATTCAAAATATCATTAATTTAGGGTTCGTTACTTTTTGAAAATAGCGTTGGAGTATTTCTAAAATTCCTGTAATAGAATTTGTCAGCAAAAATCTCATCAAGGAAATTTAAATATACTCTAATAATCAAGATTAAAAACCGCCAAAAGAATAGTCTATGAAAAAATTAAATTTACTATTTACCTGCTCTTTTCTTCTACTATGGAGTGTCAGTCAAAGTCAAGATGGACATAATTTCTTTTTGCAAACCAAAGTAGGAGGTGCTATCTGTCAGTCCAGATACAACAATACATTTACAAATCATTCAATTAATTTTAGAGAACAGTTCAATATGGGTATCAACTTAGTGGGTGGTTTGGGATACCTGTACGCTCCCAATAAAAGGATAGCATTTGGTGGAGGTATATTGTACGAGTTTGCAACATTTTCTAGCTCTTTGGTAGAAGAATTTGACGGTCAAATTTATGCCATACAAACCCACGAGTTCAAATCGCAAAGTCTTTTGCTTCCGATAAAAATTCATCTGTTTCACCAAAGAAGATTTAGTTTCTCGTTGGGTGTATTAGGAGTCTATCATCTTCGCAGCGAAATAAATGGACAAAATATTGGCGATTATTATAATGAAATACGTAGCCACCACCACCACGCAGCTCCAGTCTTTGATACGCCCCAAATAACTACACTCGACCAAAGAGCTAACGCTCAGTACACCCTAGGGTGTCACTACCGACTTAGTGCTTTGTTGCTGCTAGATGTAGAACTTAGAGATTATTTATCTGCCAATCATCTCCATAGTAAGTACGGAGAAATCTCTCCTTTTTCGGGAACACTCTCATTCGGACTAAGTTGGAATTTTATAAAGTGAATCCGCATGTGACCAATTTCCTCTTTTTAGTCTTTTGGAAAAACTGATAAATTTAACAATATGAAAGATGTTATCCTTTTTCCATTCGACATAGAAGACAACAACAAAACTGCTTACGTGCAGGCGATGAAATTAGCCGATGAACAAGATGCCAAGATCGTGATGTTCACCGCCCTCCACCAAAAGGATTACTACCAAAAGATAGATCAGGTATATTTTCATCTATTGGAATTAAATGGTTACTATCAAACTTTTACAAATGGTTGGCAAGATACGCCAAGCGTGGAGATGGAAAGAAAAATACTTAAAGGTGATAAGAACTTTCTTATGGAGCAAGTAGTGGCAGAAACACAGCCCAAGTGGATCATCGAGTAGGGTATGTCATACAAAAAATACCCACCTCCAATCCCATAAAGGGTTCGGAGGTGGGCAAAGTGTAACAGATTCATTGCGTTCCATATTATTTGAGGAACGACGTAATAGTTTTGTTATGAGTGTTTTAGCTACAATTACTTCTGATTTTCGGAAGTATTGCTGTTGCCTTTAGCTTGCAATTTTTTATTAATTGTTCTTAGTTGTGTTTTTTCAGCTTCTAGTTGTTTTGTGGTATTTTTGATCTTTGCATTTTTTTCGTTGATCTCATTTTTTAAGTCAATATTCTCTTTTTTCAATTCCGCAATTTCTTCTTCATTTTCTTCCACATCTTCCTTCAAGTCATTTCTTTCATTCTGAATATCGCTTAGTAATTCTTGCGTATCTTCTACTTTATCTTGATAATAGTCGGGTAGATATTCCGATAGGAAATCCAAAGTCATACTTTTCAATGCCCGATACTCCTGTGGATATTTTTCTTTTGAAATGTGAATATCGTAACCGAACGAAGCAAAAATATTCATCTCCGTCACGTTATCGTTTTCAACGATCTCAGCGTAAAAGTCCATCTCATTATCAGAGATAGCGGGGATGTTGACCTCTTCCGCTCTTAGGACATCTTTATTGACTAAAAAGCCAAATCCTTTTAGCTTAAAATCGTGATTGTCTTTGAGCCAATCTTTGAGTTCTCCCTTCACCGCTTTGGTTTTGGGTTCCATCTGAATTGAGATACAGGGTCGTTTGGTG